>JAHELX010000082.1 GCA_024643945.1 Anaerolineales bacterium | reverse complement strand
GTGCCGCTGAAGATTGACCGCCCCGAGATCTATTACGGTGAACTGACCAACAACTACGTCTTCGTCAACACCGGCATTGAGGAGTTTGACTACCCACGCGGCGAAGACAATGTCTACACCTCTTATGAGGGAACTGGCGGCGTACCGCTCAATTCGTACCCGAAGCGGCTGGCTTTCGCTCTGCGCCTGGCCGACGCCAACGTTTTGCTGAGTCAGTACATAGACAATCACAGCCGGTTGATGTTCAACCGGCGCATCCAGGACCGGGTGCGCGAAGTGGCCCCCTTCCTGGGCTACGACCAGGACCCTTACCTGGCGCTTATGGACGGCAAACTCTACTGGATTCAGGACGCCTATACCACCAGCGATCGCTATCCCTATGCCGAACCGGTCAGCAATGGCATCAACTACATCCGCAATGCGGTTAAAGTGGTGATTGACGCTTACAACGGCTCGATGACCTTTTACATCACCGATCCCACCGATCCGCTGGTGCAGACATACGCGGCCATCTATCCCAACCTCTTTACCTCCCAGGCAGCCATGCCCGATAGCCTGCGGGAACACCTGCGTTATCCCGAGGGGTTGTTTAACATCCAGGCCACCATGTACCAGACGTATCACATGCGCGACGTGAACGTGTTCTACAACAAAGAAGATCTGTGGAGCATCCCACGCGAAGTCTTTTCGGGGCAAGACCAACCGGTCGAGCCCTATTACGTCATCATCCGGCTACCGGGTGAGACACAGCCCACAGGTCCCCACGGGGGAGAAGAGTTCATGCTCATCCAACCCTTCACCCCTGCCACTAAAGACAACCTCATTGCCTGGATGGCCGGTCGCAGCGACGGCGAACATTACGGGCAACTCGTCATCTACCGTTTCCCCAAGCAAGAACTCATCTTTGGCCCGCTGCAAATCGAAGCCCGTATAGACCAGAACCCGGAGATTTCGGCCCAACTCTCACTGTGGAGCCAGCGGGGGTCGCAGGTCATTCGCGGCAATTTGTTGGTCATCCCCCTGGAGCGTTCGTTGCTCTACGTGGAGCCACTGTATCTGCAAGCCGAGTCGGGCCAGATCCCCGAGCTTAAACGCATTATCCTGGCCTCCGGCGAACAGGTAGTCATGGCCGATTCGCTGGCCGACGGACTGGTACAACTTTTCGGGACCGCAGCCAGCGGCATCGCAGCCACCGAGAAGACAGCACCGGAGACCGGTGCTGTCATCACCGGCGAACTTCCGCCCGAGCTGACCCGGCAAGTCTACGACCTGGCCAGCCAGGCCGACGAGCACTACGGCGCCGCCCAGGAGGCGCTCCGTGCCGGCGACTGGGCTACTTATGGCTCTGAATTGGACGCGATGGAAAAGGTACTGCAGCAATTGCTAGAGATCACTAAGCCGCCGGCACAGTAATATAATGCCGGACGTGGCTGTAAATGACGAGACCTGCTAGAGGTCAGGGCACTGCAATTGACACACGTCCAGACTATGGGTAAAATTTCGGAGCCACTCCGCTGGTGCAGTGAGATGGAGTAAGGCATCTCCAGATGCCGAACGAAGCCGCATCTTGGGTTGCCGGCTCCAATCCGTATCCATCGTGCCTGTCGATATGGAAGGGAGGTAAGCAATGACGCAATCCACTGGGTCTGACAGGCCACACAACTTGATGCGTACCGCGCGCGTGCTGATCATCGGATTGATCGCAGTGATTGTCGTGCTGGGCCTGGCGTTGGTGATACTGGCCATCGTGCAACCCGCCGTTCCTGTCCGGACCGAGGCAGTAGACGCCCTGGCCAACAGCAAAGATGAGTGCGTAGTCTGCCATCGCCGCACCACGCCGGGCATTGTCGAGCAGTACGGCCTCAGCACAATGGCGGCCGCCGAGGTCACCTGTCGCGACTGCCACCAGGTAGCAGCCGACTACCCGGGCACAGTGGAACACGAAGGCACCTATGTCCTCAACCAACCCACCCCAGCCAGGTGCGAGCGCTGCCACGGGGTCGAAGTGGCCGAATTCAACCAGAGCCGGCACGCGCTTCCAGCCTATGTGGCCTATGCCGGCACGCAAGATCTAACCCCCGAACTGTTGAACAGGTACCAGGCAATCCCTGAAGGTGGTTTTGCCCCCGACAAAATGCGCAACGCACTCTTTGCCCTGGAAGGTCCCGACGTCACCCGTTTTGCATGCGAGGTTTGCCATAGTGTCGGCAGGCCACAGGCCGATGGCTCGGTAGGCCAATGCCAGAAGTGCCACCTGCGGCACAAATTCAGCCTGGAGCAGGTCCGCAAACCTGAAACCTGTAACGCCTGCCACATCGGGCCTGACCATCCCCAGTGGGAAATCTACCAGGAGTCACCCCACGGCATTGCTTACGCCACGAGCGGCGAAGTATGGCACTGGGAGGCCGACCCGGGCACGTTGACAGCCAGCGACTTCCCCGCCGCCACCTGCGCCATTTGCCACATGAGTGGCTTCGGCGCCAGCGGCACCACCCACGATGTTGGGGAGCGGCTGACCTGGTACCTGTTTGCACCGATCAGCGAGCGGCGTCCTGGCTGGCAGGACAACCGGACGCGCATGCAAAACGTGTGTCGAGAATGCCATAACCAAAACTTCATCGAGGCCTTCTACGCCGATGCTGACGCCGCCACCGAAGCCGTCAATGCCTGGGTCGACAAGAGCGACCAAATCGTAGCTCCCTTGAAGGCGCAGGGACTACTAACCGATGCCCCCTTCGATGAACCTATAGACTTCGTCTACTTTGAACTGTGGCACCATTGGGGCCGCACGGCCAAGTTCGGGGCGTGGATGCAGGGGCCGGATTACACGCAATGGCACGGCGCCTACGAGGTATTGAGCGACCTGGCCGACCTGCACGAGATGGTGGATGCGAAGCTGAAGGAAGCGGGAGAGTAGCGATGTATCATCTGGCAACAGTATTTCCGCCGGTACAGCGCGTCCGCAGGTTACCGCTCTCCCGCGACCAATTCATGCTGTTGATGGCAGCCATCAATGAGATATTTCTGGGCATTGACATCTACCTGGCACACAGCATCAGCGGAACGATCACGCCCAACGAATGGATCCCGATCATCTTCGGCCCCGTCGCCGGCGCCCTTCTGCTGCTGGCGGGCCTCATCGCTCTAAGGCAGCGGCCTCTGGCGACAATCATCGCCAATGCAACTTTGTTGGCCAGCATCGGGGTAGGATTGTTGGGGGCATATTTCCACTTAGTGCGGGCCATCCTGCCCAGTGGCCCAGCCGGCCAACAAGTGACTGTCAACCTGCTGGTATGGGCTCCCCCCATCCTGGGCCCGCTCACCTTCTGCCTGGTGGGGGTGTTGGGCATCAGCGCCGCCTGGATCGAGGATCCACCCGACAGCGGGGTGCTGGTGCTACTCGCCAGGCAGCGTATCCGCCTGCCCTTCAGCAAAACGCGGGCTTACTTCTTCTGGATCAGCCTGGGCATATTGGCGACGGTTATCAGCAGTGTGTTGGATCACGCACGTACCAACTTTGAGAATCCCTGGTTGTGGGTCCCCACTGCGGCTGGCGTTTTTGGCACGGTCGTGGCCATGACGCTGGGTGCGATTGACCGGCCGACTCGGTCCGACCTGATCACCTACACGGCGACTATGCTGCTCCTCATCGTAGTCGGCGTAGTTGGCGCGCTGTTGCACGTCGGTTTCGATCGCACCGCCCTCGGCGTGGTTGTCCCTGAACGGTTCATTCGGGGGGCGCCCGTGCTGGCTCCGCTGCTGTTCTCCAATATGGGGGCGTTGGGACTGATCGCCCTGCTCGATCCCGCCGAACTCATTCATCGTTAAAAGTGACTCACCGGGAGGATACCCAGCCGATCGCCAGGCATCTTTTGGGTAAACAGTCAGTCTACAATTGCCGATGGCTGCTGTCGGGAATGGCCTGAATGTTGATTGGCCTATTGGGGCGGTTCTGAATGATGTCCCAAACCGGTGACGCTCCCAATAACTCTATTGGAACGGGGTGTAACTGTGATGTAAGTGTTGTTCAACAAGCCCAGTAAGGATGGCTCAGGAAAAGCCAATCTGATAGATAGTCCTGGAGATGTGGCCTGGGGTGTGCTGTATGAATTTGATGCCCAGGATTTAGAGGGGTAAATGTTAGTTTTGGCTTGTCAGTCAGCCAGAAATAGCTCTCTAATCAGGAGGTCATTATGTCAAACACTAGAGTAGCTTTGTACCTGCAGGATGCCCATCCCATTCGCGAAGGGATGAAGTTGGCCCAGTTCGCCGAGAAGCATGGCTTTGAAGCCGTGTGGCAGGCCGAGAGTCGGCTGGTGCGCGACGCTATCGTGCCTATGGCCGCTTACGCCTCGGTCACCGAGCGCATCAAAGTCGGCTCGGGTGTCATCAACAACTGGACACGCAACATCGGCCTGCTGGCCGCCACCTTTCTCACCCTGGATGATCTGGCCCCTGATCGCATCGTGTGCGGCATCGGCGCCTGGTGGGACCCACTGGCGAAGAACGTCGGCATCGAACGTCGCAAGCCCCTGCTAGCTATGCGCGAGACGGTGGAAGTGATGCGCCGTTTGCTGGCGATGGAGAACGTCACCTTTCACGGTGAGTTCCACCACGTCGAGGGCATCGAGTTAGACGTGGTTCACGGCCGGCGCGAGCCACGCAACGTACCCATTACGATCGGCGCCACCGGGATGAAAATGATGGAACTGGCCGGCGAGATCGCCGACGGCGTTGTGCTCAACTACTGCGTGTCGCCAGAGTATAACGACCCGGCCTTGGAGCACCTGCGCATCGGTGTCGAGCGGGCCGGGCGGCACTTCAACGACCTGGACCGCCCCCAGCTCGTCGTCTGCTCGGTGCACCAGAACAAGGCAACAGCTCTGGACGGTGCCCGTGCCCTGCTGACCCAGTATCTGGCCCAGCAGCCTCACATCGCCAAGGCCAGCGGTGTGAGCGACGATGTGGTGAAGCAAATTCAAAACATCCTGGGTTGGCCGGCCACCAAGGAGCAAATCAGAGAGGCCATGAAATTCGTGCCGGACGAACTGGTGCAGCGCATTACCGCCAGCGGTACGCCCGAAGAGGTGAAGGCCAAAGTCCGCGAATACATCACGCATGGCTGCACGTGTCCCATCCTTTACCCTCTGGGCGACCCTTACCTGATGATCGAAGTTTTCTCAGAGGGATACGGCGAGTAGTACGTATCGGAGGAAGCTAGAGGTAAACGCTCCCCCTCCCGCAGGCTCATCAAACGACATTCTGCGGCAGGAACACCCTCCCGGTTTGGCTTCGGCCCGCTGATCACGGCGATTTTCGAGCCTGCGAGAGGGGGCTGAACGATACACTGGCCGTAATGCCTGTGGCTACGTTTACTGCCTTTCAGGAGGATTGATCACCCAGGTGGGCATACCTCGCCCACGCTGTTCCTGCACTAATGTCCAAATACCCAGCATCAGAGCCAGCGCAAGCAAGATCATAATCACGAAGAAGGTATCGTGCAAGGCCGCGACCTGGATGGCTGCAGGTGCGCTGGTTGTGCCTACTCCCAGTGCATCGCCGCTGCGGTAGGCCACACGGCCGGCCCAAAGCGCGCCCAGCACCGCAATGCCTGTGATCTGGCCGAGGGTACGCGTGATGGACAGCAAGCCCGAGGCGACCCCCAGCCGCGTCCGGGGCACGGCTCCCATAACGGCGCTATTGTTGGGCGACTGAAAGATCCCCATTCCGACACCAACCGGCAAAAAGCGCAGCACGTAACCGAGAGCAGTCGCCTGAGCACTGAGGGTGCCGACGGCATAATAGCCGCCCAACAACACCAACAACCCAATCACCGTAATCGGCCGCGTGCCCAAACGATCCGACAGCGAGCCGGAAATGGGCGCCATTATCCCCAGCGCCACTGGCACAATGGCCAGGAGTAGCCCCACCGAGCGCGGATCGTAGCCGAGCACGTTCTCCAGATAGAAGGGCATCAAAATAATCGTTCCGGCCATGGAGACGAACGTAATAAAACCTGTGGCCAGATTGACGCTGAACAGTCTGTTTTGGAAGAGGCGGAGGTCGATCATTGGCTGACTGCTTTTCCCTTCGATGGCAACGAAAATCGCCAGAAAAACAAGCCAGTTGCCAAACAACAACCAGATAAGTGTCCCCCCGAACCCAAACTGTTCCCCCAACGTCAAGGCCAGCAGAAGAGACATCAGGCTGATAAAGAGGGTGAAGGCTCCCAGGTAGTCGAAACGCTGCCCGCCGGCAGGCTTAAGGGCAGGCACGAAGCGGGCGACCATCAGGCTGCCCAGGATGCCAATGGGCAAATTCACGAAGAAGATCCAGTGCCAGGAAAGCGCCTCGATCAGGATGCCGCCCAGGACTGGCCCCACCACGATGCCCACCGAGACCATAGAACCACTAATGCCCAGTGCCTTACCCCGCTCCAACGGCGGAAAAGCTTCAGTAACGATCGCCATCCCCAGCGCCATCATCATCGCCGCACCCACGGCTTGCAATACCCGAAACCCAATCAGCCAGTAGATGCCTGTCGACAATCCACACAAAACCGATCCCACTGTGAAGATGACGAAGCCACTCGCATACAGCGGCTTCTTGCCCACCATGTCACCCAATCGCCCTACACTCAACATCAGCGTCGTCACTGTCAACAAGTAGGCCAACACCACCCACTGGACAACAGCAAACTCCGTATCGAATGCATGGATCAGGGTCGGTAGGGCGACGTTGACGATACTGCCATCAATTGTCGAAAGGAAAATCCCCATGGCTACCGCTGCTAACACGTACCATTTGCGGCTATAATCAACCGACTGCTGTTGCACAAAACACCTCACTCTTTAAAGGTGCAACGCACTTGGGAAGTGCGTTGCACCTGGATTCACTCAACGCCAGCCTCAGCGGATGCGAACTCGCCCGAGTCGGCCTCGCTAGCCGAGAATTCTTCGCGCTCGGTCTGCGGCCTTACCCTGTACGACACCTGGTGTAACACGTCCTCTCCTCCTGCCATACGTCTCACCAGCTCACGCAACAGCATCAGCAGTTGATGACATTGCTCATCGCCTATGGCATTGAGACTTTTGACCAGTGAATCCTGACCGTCCACGACCGACACACGAGCGACGAATTCTGCCCCATGTTCCGTCAATGTCAGTGGATTGCGGCGGCGGTCGACAGGGTCTCTGCCACGCCTGGCAAATTTCTTGCGCTCCAGCGCGTCAACGGCTGGCACCAGGGTAGAGGGATCGAGCATGAACTTGCAACTCAGCTCGCTGATGGTGTGTTCCTGGTAACTGAGCAGCCGCATAATGCCGTATTGAAGCTCACTGACGCCAGTGCCCCATGAATCGAGACGTCCTTGTAGATCACGCCTGGTCATTTTAGTCACGAGAGCAGCCAGTATGCGGATTTCGTTCGCCGCAGTGTAGAATTCCTCAGTTTTCATATTGGATCACCTATTGTTTGCATACCAAACATTGGTAGCCAAATTATATCATAACAATTGAATCTGTCAAGGCCAGATATCATCCAATATTTTATGTAAACTGAATAAATTTGGGTTGACACTGAATGTAATATGTGCTATAATGTCTCCGCAGGAGTTTATCCTGCAACGTAAGAACCCGATGCAACGGCCAGGCGCGGGTCACGGCCCCGCCTGGCTATCTTTAAGCTAAAAACTGTAAGTTTAAGGTGGTTTTGGGGAATGTCAGACGAGATGGTAAAGAACGAGATTGAGTTGTTAACCGAAGACCTGATTCAAAAGGCAGTGCAGCAGGGCTACCTCACCACTGACGATTTGCTTGCCGCTTTTCCTGAAGCCGAAGAAAATATGTCTCAATTGGAAGACATTTTCATTCAACTGGTCGAGCAAGGGATTGAAGTCTATAGCGACGATGAAGAGGCTGAAGAAGAACTACGGCTGCGCGAGGCAAGGTCTACAGGAGCGGAAGAGGCTGAGGCGATCCCTGAGGCTGACCCCTTCGATCTGAGTGGCATCGCCGCCGATGATACGATCAGCCTCTATCTCAAAGAGATGGCACGGGTGCCTTTGCTCACACCTGAAGAAGAAACTTCTCTGGCTAAGCGGCTGGAGCGAGGGCGTCGGGCCCAGCGCAAACTCGAGCGGGATGGTTATGATGAAGAAGAAGCTACCCGGCTGCGGCGCGAGGTCGTTCAGGGAGAGCGCGCCCGGGATCACCTGATCAAGGCTAACACGCGCCTGGTAGTGAGCATTGCCAAAAAGTATATGGGACAGGGCGTGCCCTTCTCGGACCTGATTCAAGAGGGTAACCTGGGCTTGATGAAGGCAGTGGAGAAGTTCGACTACCGGCGCGGCTATAAGTTCAGCACTTATGCTACTTGGTGGATTCGACAAGCTATCACCCGGGCGCTGGCTGACCAGGGTCGCACCATTCGTGTGCCAGTTCACATGAGTGACCGTATCCGCAAGCTGCACCAGGTATCGCGCCAACTTGAACAGGTATGGGGGCGCAAGCCCACGCCCGAAGAGTTGGCCGAAGAGATGGGCCTGGAGCCCTCCAAAGTGCGCTGGATGTTGCGCGTGAGCCGTCATCCGGTGAGTCTGGAACGGCCGGTTGGTGAGGAGGAAGACAGCGAACTGGGCAACTTCATCGAAGATGAGGACGCGCCCACGCCACCCGACGCCGCCTATCACCATATGTTGCAGGAGAAGCTGGAGGACGTACTGGCCACCCTCACACCACGTGAGGCACGCATTCTACGCCTGCGTTTTGGCCTGCAAAATGGCCGTAGCTATACGCTGGAGGAAGTTGGCAAAAAGTTTGGCCTAACTCGCGAACGTATTCGCCAGATCGAAGGCCAGGCATTGCGTAAGCTACGCCACCCCCGGCGCAGTCGGCAGTTGCGCGACTACCTGAGTTAGTCAGCCCGCCCCGGCTGCGCCGCGCGGGCCGGGGCCTGGCCCGGCTGTCCCAAGCGGGCCAGGGTAGTCAAATAGGTTGCGATAGCACTGCACAGGTCATACATAAAACAGCCCCCGCAATGAGCGGGGGCTGTTTTGCACTCGTTGATTTATAACTTAGCATTTTCCTCGTGTTTTGCCACTCAAAAATGCCAAGTTATTTTTGAACGAGTACTTTGTTATCGAAGGCTGTCTTTGTTTTCCGCCCACTGGCTGCTGAGTTCTGGCTTCTGCCTCCGGCGCCACACCATCAGTCCTACACCCAGCACAATCACCCCTGCCGACACCAGTTGCGCTGTGGGAATGTTGCCTATCAGCCAGGCATCGGGGCGCAACGCCTCGATGAAGAAACGTCCTACGCCATAAAAGATCAGATATAGCGACAGGATGTCGCCATCTTTCAGACGATCACTATAGCGCCGACCGATAACCATCAGCGCAATAAAGGCAATCAGATTCCACAGCGACTCGTACAGGAAGAGAGGCTGAAAGCGGGTGGTCGCCACCGGATATCGAGTCAGGTCAGTGAACGGGGGAATACGATGCTGGGCATCAATCGGGATGCCCCAAGGCAATGTGGTGGGTGGGCCATATAGCTCCTGGTTGACGAAGTTGCCCCAGCGACCGATGGCCTGGCCCAGAATGAGCCCTGGTGCACCGATGTCGAGCCAGCGGGCAAGATTCAGGTGGTTACGCCAGGCGTAAATGACGACAGCTAGCACACCACCAGCAACACCGCCGTAGATCCCCAGTCCCCCATTCCAAATCATCAAGGCCGTGGGAAAAGGGAAGGAAAGCCCGAACACTGTGACCGTCTCAAAGGGGTTGGTGACGAAGTAATAGTGAAATCCGATAGAAGTACCCTGCGGCGACGAGAGCACATGATAAAGACGGGCGCCAAAGATACCGCCGATGAGGCACCACACCAATCCGTTCCATACGTGCTCGGGGTCTTCGCCCCGGCGTTTGGCTTCAAAGGTAGCGGCGTAAGCGCCGGCCAGCGCGCCTGTCACAATGATGATTCCATACCAGTGAACAAGGAGCGGGCCAATATTGAACGTTGGGCTAATAGGAGGCATAAATTACTCCTTGGGTTAAATATATGTCGAACGAGTGTATATTGTACTCCTTTGCCCGTTAGATGCAAGGTAAGGCATCTCTTTCTACTCCAGGCTGTCCTCCACCACTCGTTCGACTTCCTTGAACACCCCATAAGGGTCGTGCTCAAAGTGGTAGATCTTGGCGACTTCAGCTTCAAGGCCGCGCCAGGTGAACCTGTGCGCCGCTAATCCCAAGAAGGTTCCCAGCACCGGGCCTAGCCAGTATACCCACCAGTCCCGCCAGTCTCCAGAAACCAGTGCCGGCCCCAGGCTGCGCGCCGGGTTGGTGCTGGTGCCAGAGATGGGAGCCTCAAGGTAGACCATTAGCGCGTACAAGAAAGGGAAAAGCAGCGGAGTAAAGGAACGAATGCGGCGGTGGCTGAGAAAGAAAAACAGACCCACAATCAAGGCAAAAGTGGCCACGATTTCTCCCAGCACTGCTGTCCCCGCGTCATAGCCAGAACCAGGCAGCGTCGCGCCGAAATGGATGCTCTTGCCCATTCGCCCCCAGGCGAGGAGAGGCAAAGCCCCCAGGATGGCACCGCCGAGTTGCGCCAGGACGTAACCCACGGCGTGTCCAGCGCGCATCTTTCTTTGCAACCAGAAGGCCAGCGTGACCACCGGGTTAATGTGCGCGCCACTGACCTTCCCGACCGGCGAAAGCGCGATGAGGCCACCAGTTGTGCCGAACAAAAACCCGGTGATCAGGCGCCGGACCCCCGGATTCGGAAGCAGATTGGCCAACGGGCTCCCCGCCCCAAAGTCGACGATGACCAGCGACAGGCCCACGACTACCAGCAGAGCTGTACCCACCAACTCCGAGAAGAAGAGCACCCAGGGAGCTTTCATAGTCTCCACCTGATGGATAGGTGCACCGGCGTCCGCTTCGCCCCGATCGGTGTAAACCCTTTGTGCACTTACAGAACTGAATCAAGGCAGTCTCCTTTCTCCGAAACGTAGAGACCACTCCATAGAATCCCAAGTTGCAACGGCGCATAGCCATAGCAACTGCGCATAGTATAGCACATTTATCGCCCCTTGAGGAGTTTTTTTTGCCTTTTCGGGTTCCCAATGCTAGAATGAACTCGATTCCGACTGCTGACGACCGCCTACTTTCAACTATCTATTGGTACTGGAGCCTGTCTCTTCCTATGATCGTACGTATGGCCGAGTTGGCCGATCTCAACCTGTGCTGCGAACTGGATAGCTCGTACGTTACCGATTACGTGTGGCAAATGCATGCCCACGAGAACGAACGATCTATCGAAGTACGCTTCGATACCGTGCGCTTGCCCCGTCCGATGAAAGTGGAATACCCACGCCATCCCGATGAACTCCTGCCCAACTGGCGACGAGGGGAGTGCTTTTTGGCCGCCGCTGACGACTCAGGCCAACCGATTGGTTTTCTGGATATGACGGCCCAAACCTGGCATGGTGTAGGCTGGATACGAAATCTCATCGTGCACCAGCGCTATCGCAGGCAGGGAGTTGCCACTGCCTTGTTGCGTGCAGCTCGATACTGGGCGCTGGACAACGAACTGAGCAAACTGATGTTGGAAGCTCAAACTAAGAATTACCCGGCCATCCGTTTTGCCCAGAAACACAGATTTGTTTTTTGCGGCTACAATGATCGCTATTATAGCAATGGCGACATAGCTGTTTTCTTTTCCTTGACTTTGTGATCATGTACTACGAGTTGCATAAGGCGTAACTAATATAATAATGGGAATCTTTGAGGGTAATATCGTCAATTTACTTTCGTCGCTAAACCGAGCATTATCTTCGGCCATTGTCATCCTTGCCTTTTCGCTGCTGGTATACGTCCTTACCCACAACCTGCGCAGCTCCGTTGCCCGTTCGTTTAGCGCGCTGATCGCTTGCGTATGCATCACCTACGCGGGCGATGTGGCTCTCTTTGAGACGACCTCATTGGGAGCTGCCATACCCTGGTTAAAAATTCAGTGGATCGGCATCGCCTTTACACCAGCCGCTTATCTGCACTTCTCGGACGCGCTGCTCCGCACTACCAACTCCCTGTCCGGCCTGCGGCGGTGGACAGTGCGCGGTGGCTATCTGGTCGGTCTTTTCTTGCTGCCCCTCGCCTTTTGGACAGATTGGTTGGTCCGCGACGGCATTTACAGCCCTGGCATCACTCAGTTCAGTGCCGGTCCTCTTTTCTGGCTCTTTTCGATCTACTTCTTCGCAGCCGTGATCTTGGGAGCCTATAACATTTACCGCGCACGTAAACGTTGCCTCACCTCCACGTCACGGCGGCGTATGACGTATCTGGCGGCCTCATTTGCGGCACCGGCGTTGGGAGTATTTCCCTATTTGCTGGTCGCCAGCGCCCCATCACCCTCGTTTTGGTCGCGAGCCTTCTTCTTCACCGTGCTTTTTGCGGGCAACTTGGGCATTGCCTTGATGATCGTGGTGATGGCCTACAGCGTGGCCTTCTTTGGAGTGCTCACGCCCGACCGGGTGGTTAAGCATCGCTTGATCCACTATCTACTGCGCGGCCCGTTGGTAGCAACAGCGGTGATTTTCACTATTATGGTCATGCCGGAGAGCCCCCGAATTCTTGGGTTACCCCGCGACATGGTACTGACCACCTCCATCGTGGCTGTGATTGTACTGGCGCAATTGGTTATAAACATGGCCAGGCCAGCTATAGATCGTCTCGTATTCCGCAAAGACCGGGAAGAAGTTGAGTGGATTCAAGAGCTTGATCGTCGCTTGCTGACCACCACTGACCTCCAACAGGCGCTTGAGAACATTATTACCACCTTGTGTGAGGTGTTGCGGGTGCGCACTGGATTCATCGCTAACGTGATCGCCCGGTCTGGCCCCCGACTTGAGGCCCAGTGTGGCTCCCAGGCCACCGTCGAGATGGCCCTGTCGAGTGTCAACGCATCAACGTTGACCAACGTCTCACGCAATGGGAGCGAGCAAGTCCCTATCTTTGTACCTCAGGGCGGCTTTTGGTTTGCTCTTTTGCGCACCAAAGCGCGGGATGTGACTTTGGGTCTGCTGGCGGTAGAGGCGCGAGCCGCCCAGCCCGACTTGACTGAAGCGGAGCGAGAAGTGGTTGCAGCTTTGATCGCTCAGGCTGAGTTGGCGTTGGAAGATCGACATTTGCAACAAGATGTGTTCGACGCACTCAAGAGCATCATCCCTGAAATCGAACAGGTGCAGCGACTGCGCGGAACCATCCGCTACGCTGGCTCGCCAGGCCTGGAGACCTTGGCCGTCAGTAGCCCACTGAACGCATCCGATTTCACCCAGATGGTGCGCGATGCCCTGGCCCATTATTGGGGTGGACCCCAGTTGTCCGGCAGCCCGTTGCTGCGATTGCAGGTAGTGCAAGAAGCAATGGAACAACACGATGGCAATGCCGTCCGGGCGCTGCGCGCTGTCCTGGGTCAGGCCATAGATAACCTGCGACCCGACGGCGAGCGCCGCATGACTGCCGCTGAATGGTTGTTATACAACATTCTGGAGCTAAAATTCATCCAGGGGATGCGTGTCCGCGACATTGCCCACCGGTTGGCTATGAGCGAGTCGGATCTGTATCGCAAGCAGCGGATCGCCATCGAAGAAGTAGCACGTGCCCTGGCCGAAATGGAACAAGGGCAACAAAATCGGCCTTGACAATAATGCTTCCGTCATTTATAATAGAGTAGTTGTTAGGTTTAGCACAAAAGAGACCGCTTGAGTCCTCTTTTTAAGTTGTTTAGCGAGATAATTTGGTCGTTGATTGTGTGTGGTGAGATTGTGCCGGCGTATGTTTGAGAGTCAACAGATAATGTCGCAGGTGACACGATATAGCTTGTTTTGAGAGTCTCGGTATCGAACCGGCGATGAACGCCGGAGCGCCGGGGCTTTTGTTTGTATGTCGCAGGAGTGAGGGAGATATTATGGCAACCGCAGCATCCAACCCGTGGGAAACACCTCTCGACGAATCGTACTGGCATGGATTATTGAGCGATGCGGAACGCGCGACGTCATCATCCGAACACCAGCGTAGTACCTCGGGGGGGGCAACCGAGACACCGTCTTACTCCTCACCCGCTTACCAAGAACCAGGACCAGGTGTGGCATCAGACGGGAGGAATAACGCAGACCAGACTCGCTACTCCCGGCCAGCGAGCAGCCTGGATATAGACTGGGAAAGGGCAACTCAATTGCTTGAATCTAAGGAACGGGTTGATCTGATAGTGCTCGGTTGCAACCGAGGCGGGCTACTGGTTCAATTTGGTCAAATTCAAGGATTTGTACCCGCATCGCAGTTGCTCGACTTGCCCCATGAGTTAAATAGCCAGGCACGACAGGCCGAATTGACTTGCCGGGTCGGTGATACGCTTTGCCTGCGGGTGATTGAACTCGATCGTGGCCGAAATCGACTTATTTTCTCCGAGCGGGCGGCCGCCCATGATCAGGATGCCAGGCTGCTTCTCGAATCGCTGACCGAGGGCGACATATGCACCGGGCGTATAACCAGTTTATGTGGCTTTGGTGCCTTTGTGGATTTAGGGGGCGTGGAAGGGCTCATTCACATTTCAGAGCTTTCCTGGGGACGGGTCAATCACCCTTCCGACGTGGTCAAACCCGG
>JAHELX010000081.1 GCA_024643945.1 Anaerolineales bacterium | reverse complement strand
AATTTCGCGAGTCGCAGGTTCTGGCCGCTTTCATTGAGCAGCAAATGCAGGGATTGGCCATTGCGGAAACACAATTTCGAAACGGCCGATGGCTATCCCTTGTCTCGGACCTGCTGGCCTTGCCCCGCATCCAGCGTCAGGGTGCCCCCGGTGCCGACCAGGTGGCGCATTTCATTTACGAGTTGACTGATAGAATTTAATATGGCTAATGGATTTCCATTGCTCTCGGTCATTATCCCTAATTGGAATGGCGCACGATACCTGCCCACCTGCCTGGATTCTCTGCGCCACCAGACCTATCCCCACCTGGAGGTGATCCTGGTGGATAATGCCTCCCGCGACGAGTCGGTAGCACTGGTGCGGCGCGATTATCCGCAAGTAGTGCTGGTGCAGCTCGATGAGAACTTGGGGTTGACGGGGGGCATCAACCGCGGGGTTCAGGCCGCCCGGGGCGAGATCATCGCCCCTCTTAACAACGACACCGAAGTCGCCCCTGGTTGGGCCGAAGCACTGGTGACCGCTCTGCTCGACCATCCAGAAGCTGGTATGTCGGCCAGCAAGATGCTCCTCTTCGATCGACGCGATACAATCCACTCGGCCGGGGATGCTTATGGCGTGGACGGCATTCCGGTCAACCGGGGCGTGTGGCAAAAAGATGAGGGGCAATTCGACGACGACGAGTACATCTGGGGAGGCTGTGGGGGCGCGGTCGCCTACCGCCGGGCCATGCTGGACGACATCGGTCTCCTGGACGAAGATTTGTTCATGTACTGCGAAGACGTGGATCTCAACTGGCGGGCGCAACTGGCCGGTTACCGGTGTATCTTCGCGCCCCAGGCCATGGTTTACCATCACCTGAGCGCTACCGGCGGTGGGGAGATTGCCAGCTTTTACACAGGACGCAACACCCTCTGGGTACTGGCTAAGAACTATCCGGGGGAGTTGCTACGCCGTCACTGGCGAGCGATCGTGCGCGCCCAGCTCAGAATCAGCCGCGACGCGCTCAAAGCCTGGCGCGGTGAAGCGGCTCGTGCCCGGCTGCGAGGACAACTGGCGGGACTGCTCGGCCTGCCTCGTTGGATTCGCAAACGGCGTGCGATCCAGGCCAGGCGGAAAGTGTCGCTCGAGGTGATCGAGGGATTGCTGCTCAAGGAATAAAACTCAATTCATCTCAAGTGCAAAGTGATACAACCGCCCGCCGTCGCTGTCGTGGACGTCGAGCAGGGTGCCGTGGGTCGCAAGCCAGTCCGCCGCGATCGCTTCTGAAGGCGATTCCGCGGCGGGATCGCTGTCAAAGAGCCACCAATCGTGATGCGCGGCGGCGATGCGTTCCAGGCCGGCAATAGTGCGCGCCTCCACCGACTCGCCCGGCGGGGCGTAGTCGTCGAGCATGTAAAAAGTGAAGTCACGGCGCAGGTAAGGATAAAGCCAGTCGTAGGTTCGGTGATCGTAGCTGTTGAGGATCAGCGCCGGGCCCGGCTGGCTTTTGTCTGCCCCGATGTGGGCGGCGCGGAGGGTTTCGATGGTCGCCTGGTAGGGGGAAAGCTGGTAGCGCACATCGAAATAAGCGCGGACAAAGTGCGCCCCAGCCGGCACGCTCCCCACCACCAGCAGGCTCACCAGCCCAACCAGCCCCCAACGCCGGGCGCGGCGCAGGGCCGGCGTCAGCCAGTGAGGCTGGACGATGAGCATAAATTCAGCCGCCAACAGGATGAAGACCAGCGTCCGTAGCCCAACCGTGACCATCAGCAGCCAGTGTTCGTCGGGCACAATGGTGAAGAAGACGTTGGCTTCGACCAGGTTCAGCAGCCCGGTCACCACCGCGTAAAACGCGCCACGCAAGTTGGGCAGCAACAGGGCGATGAAGGCCAACACCCAGCCCAGCCACTGCGGACTGTAGCCCTTGGAGTAAAGCATAAAGAGAATCAGCGTGAAGCCGGTGAAGGCCACTATGTTGCGCGGCGCTTTCCAGTCAAAACGACGGGTATAGGCGAATAAGTAGACGAGTCCAAAGGCTATGGTAATCCAGAGCCAGGGCAAACTGGAGCTGAAACCGGTCGCCGGATCCCAGGCGATATTCCGCATATCCAGAGGGATGATCCCATAGCCGAATTTCCCCTCCAGCAGTGCCCAGACGGTCTCCCACGGTTCGCGCGCGCCGCTGATGACCAGTGATCCCCACACCAGGCGCGGATTGAGCAGGTAAAAGGGCAGCCCGATGGCAACGACTGTGAGGGCAAACGTACCGAAGTAAATCGCCCAATCGGCAAGTCGGGAAACACCTGCCTGCCCCGGCTGCGCACCCCATTCGGGGCACTTCGTCCCGCCTACGCGGGGCTTCGCCGCGCGGGCAGGTGTGGTATGGGGCAGGTGTTCGCAGACTCGCGCTCCGACCGGCAGTAAGATCAGCGGAATGAGCTTGATCATAAAGCCGACGCCGGTGGTCAGCGCACTCCACACGGGACGGCCACGCAGCAGCAGATACAGGCTGAGGAGGAAGAAGAAGAGGGGATAGCTCTCGAACCAGCCGGTGAGCGTGTAGACTGGAGTAAAAAGGGCCAGGTAGAACCAGGCCGAGCGCAACGCCCGCTGCGAGTCGCTCAGCCGGCGGGCGATGGCGTAGATGAGAACCAGGTTGCCTGTCTCAAAGAGGAGAAAGGTCCCGCCCAGTAGCAGCGAAAACCACAGGTTGGAAAATTCCCAGGGGGGCAATAGGGTGCTGATCCGCCACAGCCCGATCATTAAGAAGGGAAAGAGGGGCGGGTAAGTTGTCCACAGGTTGACGTAGGGGATATATCCCTGGCGGGTGAGTTGCGCAAATTCGCGGTACCAGTAGAAGTCAGAGAAGTCGAGCACCTGCCCGCCGGGCCGGAAGGCGAGTAGCGTCATCACCCGGAAGGCAATGAAGAGCGTCAGAATCAACGCGAACTCGCGCCTGGGATCCACGGCTTGAGGCGATTGGCTCGCTTGTGATAGACCTTGATTTTGCATATGAGGCCTGGCCTCTGGCTTTGCCCCGCCTGCCTGCAGGTCCCCTTTCCCGTGGGGGGCTTTCCCCTGTGCAGGGGACCATTGGGCGCTCGGGACCGTGGGTGGGGAAAGGCTCGACTCCAAGAGATAAGGCTATTTGCTCTCTGCTATCTCTGGTACACCGTCTGCCCATACCCTCTCTGCTGTCAATATCCGGCTAAACCCCGTCAGATAGGTGACCAATCCACTGAAGACGATGAACGTCCAGAAACTGATGAAGCGATTGAAGAGTACAGCCAGACCGGCCTGAGAGGTAGGTACGGCGAAGAGCGCCAGCAGCCCCACGAACGCGGCCTCGAACTGGCCTACGGCACCCGGGGTGATGGGCAGCGTAACCGCCAGGTCAGCGGCCATCGCAGTGAACGCAGCCACCCCCAGCGGCAGGGGGGTGCCCAGGCCGCGCAACAGCAGGTAGGCCAGGAAGACATCGCACAGCCACACATAGAGGCTTTGGGCAACCACGACGAGCAGCACCCTTGGATGCCGGCCCAGGCCACGCATGCTGCGTAGCAAGTCAAAGCCAAAGCGCAATGCTTTCTGATAGAGGGGCCATTGGAGAAGGCCGGCCAGCCAGCCTTCGGCGCGGGGGACGGCGACCAGGCCAACGGCCGCAGTCACAAACAGACCCACCGTAACCGCCGCACCCTGCCAGACCCACTCTGGCGTGCGACCAGCCAGTGCCCAAACCCCGGCCAACACAGCCAGGAAGGCCAAAGCCAGCGCGTCGAAAGCGCGCTCGGCACCGACGGATCCCAGCCCCACGGCCAGCGGCACCTCGTGGTCACGGCGCAGCAGGCCAGCACGGACCAGGTCGCCGGCGCGAGCGGGCACCAGCGCGCTGATGAACCAGCCAGCCAACAGGACTGAAAAGGCGTATCCGAAACTCACCCGACATTCCATCGCCGCCAGCAGTCGCCGCCAGCGGTCGCCGCGCATGGCAAAACCCGAATAATGCACAGCAATCGCGACCAGCAAATAGCCGGGCTGGATGCGCCGCAACGTATCGCGGCTCACGTCAATTCTGCCCAGCCGGACCAGCAACAGCAGAGTCAAAAGTCCCAGAGCGGTG
This sequence comes from Anaerolineales bacterium, assembly GCA_024643945.1. Next base: position 10,605 of record JAHELX010000081.1, on the reverse strand, counting down.
ATCAGAATGACGCGGGTACGACTCAATTCGGAACCTCCGAATAGGGGCAACTCGCGAGCTGCCCCCACCTGCTACCTGGGTGAGAGAATCTCGCGCCGGTACCAGTCCCACATGCGGGCCAGCCCGTCGGTAACGGACGTCTTAGGGTCGTAACCCAGGAGCCTTTGCGCCTTGCTGACGTCGGCGAAGTTGATCTTGGGCTCGCTGGGAGGCGCTGCGGGCGTGGCCAGAATGGCGCGCTTGCCCACCAACTCTTCGATGATATCCACGAAGTCGGCCATCAGCACCGGCTCGCCCCTGCCCAGGTTGATGATTTCGTAGCCCAGCGGTCGGTCTATGGCGGCCACCACACCGGCGATGATGTCGTCCACGTAAGTCCAGTCCCGCTTCATCTGCCCGGCGTCAAAAAGCTGGATCTCCCGGCCATTGACAATGCGGTGCATCACCATGAAAGGCATCATGTCGGGACGCCCCCGAGGCCCATAAACGCTGAAGAAGCGTAAGGCGGTGAAATTCAACCGGTGCAGGTTGTGATAAGTGTAGCCCATCACCTCACCCGCCTTTTTGGTGGCCGGGTAAGGAGCCAGTGGGCGATTGCACGCATCGCTTTCCTCGAAGGGGATGCGATCCGTCTTACCGTAGACCGACGACGTGGAGGCAAACACAAAGTGGGGCACCGCCCCCCCGCGCACCGCCTCCAGCAGGTTGACCGTCCCGCGCAGATTCACGTCGCTGTAAAGAGGGGCTCGCCCGATAGAATAGCGAACGCTGGCCATTGCAGCCATGTGAGCAACCACATCCGGGCAGTGGTCGGCGACGATCTGCTGTATCTGGTCAGCGTCACGGATGTCAGCCTCATAAAAGGTAAGGCGCGCGTGATCCTGGAAGGAGGCGAGGTTGGCTCGTTTGCGGGCCGGGTCGTAGTAGTTATTGAAATTGTCCAGGGCGATCACCTCGTCACCCCGGTTCAGTAACGTCTGGGCCAGGTGGCTGCCGATGAAACCGGCCGCACCGGTTACGAGTACTTTCATGGGGCACCTCCCGCAGCAAAGAGTAGAGAGGATGATACACGAAGTGGGGGAAATGGGCAAAGCAGTGGGATTGAGGCCAAGACGAATAACTATAAGACTTCTGAGAATATCGTTCTGGCTGCGCCAGCTTCACGCAACGCATTGGCGACGTCTGGTGCGCGCTGGGGTTCGACCAGCGCCAGCATATTACCGCCCCAACCAGCGCCCGACATCTTGGCTCCCAGCGCGCCGGTTGCGAGCGCAGCCTCCACCAGCGTGTCGAGTTCAAGGGAGGATACGCCGATGGTCTTCAGCAATTCGTGGTTTTCGTTCATCAATTGGCCAACGGCGCGCGGGTCGCCGCGCTCGATAGCAACCTTCGCCAACCGGGCGATAGCGCCAATCTCATCGAACAGACCTTCGTAATGTTCAGGTTGAGCCTGCCAGCGACGGCGTAGATCGCCGACCACTTCGCGGGTTGAACTGACCACCCCCGTGTCGGCGATAACCAGACTCAAGGGAGCTTCTACGGAAAGCCGCATGATCCCTTCACCGCGCACAAAGAAGACCGGCTGCTCGTAGGCGATGACAGAGTTGTCGATCCCACTGGGGGTACCGTGATGCAACTTCTCCACCTCGTAAACCAGGCGGGAGATTTCCTCCGGCTGCGGGGATCCTCCAAAGTAGCGAGCGAGGGCCCGAGCCACAGCGGTGGCGACAGCAGCGCCACTGCCTAAGCCGCGCGCGATGGGGATGGTGGAGGTGACACTGACCAGCATATCGGGCTCGAAATCGAGGCCGCCCGTGAGGTCGGGGCCCCGTCCCGCGAAGGCAGGGGCTCGAGAAAAAGCATCCAGAGCCAGTTCGACGATCACGCGCAGAGGATCACCCTCCGGTGCATCGCGCAAGCGGTAACGATGCCCACCCGGGCTGCCATCAGGCGCCGGAAGGTCGGCAGCTAGCAGCCACAGGCCGCTGCCCGGTTCACCCACGGCAATCTCCGCCCTGGCCTGCACGTCAGTCACCGGCACCGCAATCGCCGGCCGGCCGTAGACGACGGCATGTTCGCCAAAGATGATGACCTTGCCGGGTGCCGTGGCTACCACAGGCTGGGTTTGCAATTGAGGTTGAAGTCGATCAGATCTGGCATCCATTAACGATTTCTCTTAGAACCGGCTAAATCTACAGGAGGCTGAGCAGTTCCGTGTTAATCTGCCGGCCTGGAGAGCAGCCGGTAGCCTCGCCCGCGCACGGTGACCAGATAGCGCGGGTTAGAAGGGTCCAGCTCGGTTTTCTGCCTCAGGCGGCTGACCAACTTCTCGATGCGAGCGTCATCCACTTCTTCAATGTAATCCTCGCCCCATACCGCCTCGACAATGCGATATTTGTCGCAGATTTTGTCGATCTGACCATACAGGAGGAGCATCAAGCGATACTCCAGGTCGGTAAGAACGGGGACAGTGAGTCCATCCACGTAAACTTCCCCCGACTCGATGTCTACGTGCACCCCCGGCTCGATCGGCTCTTGCAGGAGCCGCTGCCGCCGGGCCAGCCCTTCAAACGCTCTGCTGAAGACTTGATCCTCCCCATTCTGGCCTTTGGCCAAAATCCCTTTCTCTCGCAGTTGGCGCAGCGATATCGGGTCGATTGGCTTGCCGCTGAGGAAGTCAATCAGTGCGCTCTGTTGATCCGTTGGCAAATTGTTCCACAGTTTGACACATTCGCCCCGGACGGTGACATCGTTTTCCAGCCACTCGCGCAGCAGACGGTTGTCTGTCCCACGCAGCCGGTCCGGCTCGTCTCGCCCAAAGGCTCTGGCAAGAACGTGGCAGGCAGCTCCCAGCAGCCCCGGGTGCCCCCCGGTCTGGGCCAAAATGAAGGCCCGGTCCTCAGGGGTGAGAGGCAGACCTTCGGCCTGGGCAAACTCGTCCACTATGCGTAGCGCGTCTTGTTCAGTCAGCATGACCAGGTAGCGGGTATCGTGGGCAAACAACTCAGAGAACTCGCCAATCTCCGGTCCCTGCCGGCTCTCGGTCAACCGCTTGAGCGTGGCTACCACGTAGCTCAACTGGTCGGGATACCGGTCGCGCAGAGCCCGCAGGTTGAGAAAAACCCGTTCGTCTATGCCCTGAAATACCTCGTCAAATTCGTCGAAGAGGAGCACCAACCGCCGCGGCCAGTCCTCACAGAGGGTGATGATGCCTTCATTGAAACTGAGCGGTACCTGGAAGGGGTTGGTTGGCTCTACCACCCGACCGTATGCGTCGTTCACCTGGTCATAAATCGCCGGCTCGGTAGGCACCTCGCGTAATAGAGTCAACACGCTGCGTAGAATCAATTCGTAAAATCCTTGCTCGCTCATTTCGAGCATCAGGTTGAAGTCAATGTACACAAAACCCAGCCCGTCGGTTGCCTCTCCCAGGTAAGCGCGCACAGCTTCGGGATGTCGCCAGGCGCGCAGCAGGTGGCTTTTGCCGACGTTGCTGACCCCCACCAGGGCACAACAATCGCCGCTGATCACCCGTTGGGCGATGTAGCGCATATCTTCGTCCCGAGAGAAAGGTTGAGAGGGCATATTGGCGGTCATTAGTTACCTCGATTGAGTGGAAAACAAACCGGATGTGGCGCTATTATACCACAGCCCTCGCTCTGAGGCACACAGCGATCCTATGCGATAACAATTCTCATTTTGAAGCCTGGAGCCAGTGCCTTGTAGGACAAAGGGAGGCTCTCGAAAAGAGAACCTCCCTTGGGCGTTCGCTGCATGATTACTTCCAGAGGGACGAAAAGCGTACCGCGCTCTCCCTTTGGGCTTATGCGTAATGCTAAGTCCAAAGGGAGGCCTTTCCCACCTACACCCGGGGCGCAGGCATACCTACCCTGTCTGTTCGTGCCTGGACTACCCTGTCAGGCACGAGCCCAGGATCAATACTTTTCAAATAGCGCGATTGCCCGATTCGTAGGGGCAACCCTTACAGTAATCGTCATAGGTTAAGCATTTTGGTGACTTGTCAACTGTAGCTTTCCGCAACATGTCATTCTGAGCGCAGCGAAGAATCCCTGAGATTTTTGCCTTACAATCGATCGTCACAGGGATCCTTCGGCCTTCAGCCTCAGGATGACATGCCGTAAAAGTTACGTGAATCTCGCCTTGACAAATCCCGAAAATGCTTAACTTATGACCATTACCCTTACAGTTGCCCCTGTCCTGCCAGGGCAACCGCAAGGGTTGCCCCTACGACATGGCCTTATTTGAACGGTATTGAGCCTAGGATGACCCTGCTCGCGCCTGGCGCGGGACAGGGCAGTGGGCCAGGGTACACCTGGTGCCCTTTCACAAAACTAATCTCGACTACTTTCGGCTACCTTTAGGCCCCAAAAGTGCGGGTCCCTCATGTGAAAGGGTACTAGCTTGCAGTCCGCATGCGACGCGCGATAAATAACACGCCGGCCAGCCCGATGGCCGCCAGGACAGCCCCCAACCCGCCGATGCCGGTCGGAGGGGTCACCTCCCCGGCAGGCGTGGCGCCGGGCACCGGTGTGTGGGTAGGGGCCGGCACCGGCGTGGGCGTCGCTTCCCCGCTGGGTGTGGGCGTACCCACCACCACTTTGGTGGGTGTGGCAGTAGGCAAGGACGTGTTGGTCGGCGACGGCGTGGCGCTCGGTGTCCACGTCGGGGTGACCAGCGCCACAGCCGCCAACGTAGACGTTGCCGTGGGACGGGCTGCCTGCTGGGCTTTATTGATGCTGCCGAAAATCACGACCCCCCCAATGGCCAACAACCCCAGCACCAACAATCCGACCAGGAATAGGGCGATCAGCACGAAGAGTCTGTTATTGCCTGTCATAACCTTGCTCCTCTCTTTAGAATGGCGGATAATAGCGAATGGCAAATGGCAGATGGCAGATAACCGTTATCGTCTATCTATCAGCCGCCAGCCATTGGCCACCAGCTACTCAGCCCATTCGCTCCAGGTTGAGCCACGGCACAAAGTGCGCAGTGCCCGCAGGGTGCGAAGTACTCGCAGAGTACACATTGGCAAAGGCGACCTGAGCACCGGCCAGGAATAAGCCCGATGCCACCGGCTGAGGTTCCGCCGGCAATGCCACAATCTCCCCTACCTGGCCCAGCAGCGGCTGACGTACCGCCCGCACCCGGCTGCCGACCCGGACTGGTTCGACGGGCACGTCGCCTGCCGCGAGTGCGCCTTCATCTTCCAGGTGCTCCATGAGCGGAACGATGATGCTCGGCCGGGCATAGTCCCACACTTCGCCCATCCGCCCGCTGATGGAAACTTCGCGCCCTTCCAGCCGCTTCAAAATGTCGAAGGCCAGGGGCGACATGGGCAGATCCCCGTAGCCCTCGGTGGCCACGATGGGAAAGGAAGGGGAAGGCATGAGATGATGAAGCGACGCGCTGATGCCTCCCACGATGATACCCCGCACCTTCATCTCACCGGCGCGATCCAGTGCCTGCGGCGACACCCCCGCCCCTCCGACCAGGACAGAGTTGTTGAAGCCTAACCCAATATCGTCAGCGGTCAGCACCTGGGTAGGATCTTTTACCGGCACCTGCAAGACTCCGTTTCCCTCGCCTCCTAGACCGCAAGCTCCGACGATGTGCGCGCCGATGGTTTCGATGGTCACACTACGATGATCTGAGATCGCCGTAACCCGGCCGGCGACGAAGGCCAGCAAATCCAGCGTTTCGGCCCCGGGTCCCCGTCCATTCCCCTTCGAGGAAAGAGGAGATGCACCTTCGATCACTACCCAGCCGTGGCCGATGGCCGCCAGGCGGCCGGTGACCGGCGATCGACACGGCTTGTGCAAAAAGGGGAGGACTCCTCGCCGGGCGGCAATGCTCTCGCCGGCCTCGACCCGGTCCCCTCGCTTTTTCAGCATTACCCGCGACAGATCGGGGTCATCCAGGTTCAGAATACGCGCTACGTTCACCACGCGGATTTCGCCACGCGCCGGGATGCGGGCGATCTTTTGCTCAGCTCCAACCTGTTCGCCGGTTCGTACCAGGATTTCGCCCGGCGCAGGCAGCATACGCTCGACGCAAATTCGCGTCATCGGGCTCATTCGAGTGTATGGCAGAAGTGGGCCGAGATGTCCGTTTGGCATTGGCTAACTCGCTTGTTGGCCCGTCGGCTGGGTTGCCAGTTCGCTGACTCTCTGCTCCCCCGCCTCGCGCAACCAGCCAACGAATTCGCTTCCCATATCTTTCTCGCCCTGCCCCAATCTCATACTGGTCAACCATTCCTGAATTAATTTGCGGCGACCGTCGTCGTCGGCAGGCAATTCCAGCGGACGGCCGCGCGCATCAATCACGAGGCCCAGGATGCCTCCTTCGGCCTCAGCGGTGGCGACGCGGCCTGGCTCCCCCACACCCACGTCAAAGCGGCGCGTGGGGCGCAATTCCAACGTCGCACGTTCACCCGGTCCCAGCGGGATCACTTCTATAGAGCCATAGGCCACTTCTTCCTGGGCCACCCGCCCATCCGGGTAGTAGACCTCGACCCGGAGCGCCACCTCTCCCGGTCGAGCAGTGCCCAAGGGAGCAACAACCGTGCCCAGGGTGAGAAAAGCGTCGTACTCCACCACCTCGGCCGCAGCCAGGGGATGTACGCTGGCGACAGCCCCCAGGGTGGCCGCCCCTCCCCCGGTATCGAGCGCAATCTGGCTGACGCCTACCGGCTCCAGCGCGTCCAGTAACAACAACGCCGCGTAGCCGGGGTTGGGCGTCCGCGTAAGTGTGCGCCCGGCGCCGATCATCAAATCCCACTGAGGAGTGTGCGCCAGTAAATGGTGTCCCCCTTGCAGCCATCCAGGCCGCGCCTGAGCCACCACCTCTCGCATCACCTCACGCGCCAGCCCGTATTCCAAAAGCAAGTCTTCCCGAGTCTGGGGCACACTGGCCGCGTGCAGCGCCTTGTTGAGCAGCGCATCTTGCGCATCCTCGGCCTCCATCTCAAAGGGTAGCCAGCGAATTACGCGTTCTATCGGAATGTACCTCAGGGCCATCCCCACGTTCAACCCAATGCCCAGGTCGGCGCGGGTTGTCAGGCTAAACAGGTCGCCAGCTCGTGCAGCCAGCAACGTGGAGGCACTGCCCAGGTCAACCCCCACCGCCTTCAATTGGTAACGGTCGCCGATGTAGTGAATCATTTGTCCAAAGGATCGCGCCGTCGGCAAAACCGGCCTGCCAGCCCATTGGCTCAGCGTGTCGAGGCCGGGCACTCGGGCCAGACACCGTTTCCGGTAGAGTGCTTCCAGCGCAGCCTGGGCTGGTTCCAGGTTCTCGCGATCCGGGCCGGGCCGGACATTGGGTATCACTTGCAGCTCACCGGCAGCGGCAAAGAGGGCGGCCACGTCGCTCGCCAGGCGCGCGTTACCTGCGTAAAAGGTAAGCGGTCGCTCTTCTGGTTCCAGCACCCGGTTGTAGAGGGCAATCAGTTGTGCCAGTTCCATCACCGGACGCATAGCGCCACCATTTGTGCCACCCGCAATGAAGATGACGTCGGGTTGGGCTTGACGCAAAGCCTGCATCCGAGCATTTGGATCTCGACCCGCTGGCCCTTCCGCCATCGCCAATTTGCCAGTTAAGAGTGCATAGGTTCCGGCCACTGCCCGTTGGGCGCTGGCCAGGCTCAATTCGCCGGTGAGGCCAGCCAGCGCGACGCGCAGCGGTGCCCCGGCACTGGAAGTGACCACAAAGACGTCTACGCCATCGCCGGTCGAAATCTGCGGGCTCATAAGAGCGCCGGCTGGGGTCAGCAGCTTGCGCCCGACAAGCGCCTCGACTTGCCGGATGGCCTCCTGCACGCCGACAGTCGCATTCAGCCAGGGGAGACGATGAGTACTGATCGCCTCGCCCCGGGCTACCAGCCGGTGATGCCCGTTGACACGTTCAATGAGGGCAACGGTGGTTCGTGTGCTGCCACAGTCAGCAACCAGAATGCTGCTCACGCCAGACACGCCACATCACCCCTTATCTTGCCAGATGACCCAGGAACCTGGATCAACCGAGCAGCCCGAACGCATCCAGCAACCATTGTACCCGTCCAATCAGCAAAGCAATGCGAGACATCACGGTATTGGCAAAGAGCGCTCCCAACGTAATCATAATCACCCAGCGACCTATCCCGCCCCAAAATCGGGTGAAGGTCTCACGAAAGCCTCCCAGCGGTCCCTGGGGCTGCGTGTTAAACGTAAAGTAAAAGAAGGTGCCGATAGTCGCCACCAAGACCGCCAGATTCTGCCAGAAGAAGGTGCTGGCGAGCACAGGTTCCGGGTCGCCATAGTCGGCCGGGTCGAGAGACAGACCAGCGGTAGCCGATACCTGCGGCCACAATGTCCCAAAGAGTGCGCCTCCCACGGCCAGTGCTGCCCCCACGCCAATGAGAAAAGCCACCGGGATGTTGCCAACGCTTGACCAGGCTGGCCTTACCTTGGCCATCAGCAGCAGACAGAGAACAAGCGGCACCGCTGCCAGCGCTGGCGATTGGGGTACGGCCGCGCCAAAAAGCGCCGGGTGCACCACGTTGAACCAGGCGACCAACACCGCGTAACCGACCGCTGTGCCCACAAACAAATGCTCGGCAATGCGAAAGGCCGGATTATCGCCTAACAAGTATGACCAGACCATAAAGGTGAGAACCGCAGCGATCAGCGTGCCAGCACTCATGACTCTATACCCTGATGCCCCGATTCCCTGACTGCCTGGCTCCTGAATCCCATAACGGTCCCACCCAGGCTGAGCACCACCAGACCCAGGTGAGCCACCGATTGGGCTGCCAGGCTCTCAACTGCCCGGCCGGGTTGCCGCAGACGGTTCTCGTAAGCCGCAGCACCTGGCACGCCGCTGACCAGACCCAGTAGCTGTCCCGCCTTGGGATCGATCTGGTTGTAATACGGGCGCACGGTGGGGTCGGCAGCGCTGCTGACCGCCGCAACCATCGGACGGTCTACCAGGGTGCCGGGCCCCATCTGCTCCACCCACCAACGCACAGCCAAAGGGGTATCAGCCACGTCAACAATCAGCGCCACATCACCCAGGCCGCTCACATCCTGCCAGGCCGGGTAGTCCTCCATGGTCTGGGCCCAATTCTGGAACAGGGGCGCGGAAGACAAAAAAGCCAGGCTACGCACGCCGGCCGTCTGGCCCGGCAGGTAGCCCAGATTGAGAGTGCGTTGACCATAGGGATACTCCCTCGCAAAACGGTCGAGGAGGCGCTGGGCCATCGCTGGCCCTTCAGGCCGTAAGCTCACGGCGACGACGCGTGCCTGGTTTTCCAGCAAATCCCCCAAGATGATTTCGGCCAGCGGCCCCATCTCGGCTTCGGTCGCCGGGCTGTAGTCGAAGGATACAATGACCACAGCATCCGGCGGCAGCTTAGTCACCTGGGCACGGAATGTGTTGACAGGTGCCGGGTCGATCACCAGTGGCGAGCCAAAAAATTCCTGGAACGCCGGGCCGCCCAGCAAGTCTCCGACTCTGCCCAACACGGCCAGTAGAGCCAGGGCAATGGCGGCGATCAGGGTGATGAATATCAACGCCCAGGCCAGGGTCTCCACAATGCGACGTCGTCGGGACTCCGGCTCCAGACCGGTTTCAACCTCTTCCTTTTCCTCGATTTCCTGCAGAGGTTTCACCGAGGGCTCAGCCGCAATCTCTTTGAAGAGCTTCGCCCCTTCTACGTCCGGAACCACGGGCACCCCCAGGCGGGAGCGCAGAGTTGCTGCCGGTTCTTCCTCACCCTCCGGCTCTTCCTCCGCGATAGGCAACAGCCCCGATATCCCAGCCAGCACGCCCTCGGATTCAACAAGCTCTTCCTCCCGCGGCTCCCCTACTTCCTCTTCCTCTTCCTCGAGCTCGAATTCCCGCAGCCAGTCAGGAATTTCACCCGGAACTGCGCCTTCGACAGCAGGCGCCGCTTCCTCACCCTCCAGAGACTCCTCTGCGACCAGCCATTCGGATGGCGGGGGCGACTCGACGGTCTCTTTTTCGGCTTCGGGAATTTGCGCCTCTTCAGGGAGTTCGGCCGGCGGCATCTGCCGCAACCAGTCGGGGACTGCCCCTTCTTCCGGCGTTGGCGGCGCTTCGGCTTCGACAGGAGATACCTCGCCTTCGACCTCTTCCGCAGCCGCAGCGGCAGCCTCTATCTCGGCCAGCCAGTCCAGGATACCAGCTTCCTCACCGCCCACGTCTTCTACTTCGACCGGGAGGGGTTCAGCTTCCTCAGCCTCGGGGCGCTCGGCAACAGGCATTTCAGCCAGCCAGTCGGGAACCTCCGTCTCGGCCTCAATTGGCAGGTACTCCGCCGGCACCTCTTCTTCTGCCTCCGGGCGTTCCGGTGCTTCCTCGGGAACCTCAAGGCCCGCCGGTGGCATCTCGGCCGCCGCCCGCGACGCTCTCAACTCCGCCAGCCAATCCGGGAGCGTTTCTTCTTCGGCCTCGACCACCTCTTCTTCCAATGCCAGCACGTCTGACTTACCGCTCGTTCGCAGCGCGGCCAGCCAGTCCGGCTCCTCAGCCACTTCACGCTGAGGATATTCTTCAGATGGAGCTTCTTCTGCCTCTGGCTCCGGC
>JAHELX010000654.1 GCA_024643945.1 Anaerolineales bacterium | reverse complement strand
CCAAGCGGAGCAGGATGTCCCACAGAGCCAGGCTGTCCTTGCCGCCGGAGACGGCAACCAGCACCCGATCTTCCTGCGTGAACATTTCATATTTGTGGATGGCCTTTTCGACCTGCGCCGGCACCCACTGCAGGTAGTGGTCGGCGCACAGGGCCAGCTTGTGCTGGCGCATATTGATCACAGCCACTTCGCCACACTTGCGACATTTCATTTAACTACTCATCCCCATCTATCTATCCCACTTGTCTGTGTTCTCTAATCGATCCACCCGAAATCACGGCCACGAGTTTAACCACGTCGTCGGCTTGCAGATGTACGTCCTCGGTGATGAGTTTTCCAGCGCGGGTGGCCAGGACCATCTCAGGATTGAGTCCTCCTTTTTTGATCGCATCCTGCACGGTGATGTTGGTGGGTACTTCCCATTCTTTGTCGCGATAAATGATTTTGGGCACAGCGCCTCCAATTATACGTTATATTTGATTTTCATTTGTGCCATATCCCGTTATTTTTCGTTGACCTACAAAGGGAAAAGACAAAAACCTCCCCGCGTTTATTGTACTCGATTGCGGGGAGGCCGTCAATCTGCCTGAAGGGCTAGGCGCATGAGCGCCGATTTTGGGATTAGGGAGGGAGCCCTCCGAGGTCTCAATGGCCTCGGAGGGCTAAGCGCGTTTGTCACTCCACGTTGGGACCGGCCGCGCGCACCTCTTCGGTTACCATGTCTTCAAATTGCCGGAAGTTGTCGGTGAACATACGGGCCAGCTTATGCGCCTGTTGGTCATAGGCAGTTTTATCGGCCCAGGTGTTGCGTGGCCTGAGCACCTCGTCGGGCACGTCACAACAAGCCGCCGGCATATAGACGCCGAAAATCGGGTCGGGCTCAAAGCTGGCACCCTCTAAGTCGCCGTTGAGGGCGGCGTTGACCATGGCGCGGGTGTAGGCAATCCTCATGCGTTGGCCCACGCCATAAGGGCCACCCGTCCAGCCGGTGTTGACCAGCCAGCACTGAACCTGGTGCTTCTCGATCTTCTCACCCAACAGCTTGGCGTAAACGGTAGGGTGTAGGGCCATAAAAGGCGCGCCAAAGCAGGTGCTAAAGGTTGCCTGCGGTTCCACTACACCCTTTTCGGTGCCGGCCACTTTGGCGGTGTACCCCGACAGAAAGTGATACATTGCCTGCTGGGGGGTAAGTTTGGCGATGGGAGGCATCACGCCGAAGGCGTCGGCGGTAAGGAAGATAATGTTGCTTGGGTGGCCGGCCATTCCGGACCGGACGATTTGGGGGAGATGGGTCACAGGATAAGCGGCGCGGGTGTTTTCGGTAAGGGTATCATCGTCCAGATCGATACGGCGGGTGGCGGTCTCGATGGCCACGTTTTCCAGGATGGTGCCGAAGCGGCGGGTGCTCTGGTAGATCTCCGGTTCGGCTTCGGCCGAGAGGCGGATGACTTTTGCGTAGCATCCCCCCTCGAAGTTGAAGACGCCTCGCTCGCTCCAGCCGTGCTCGTCATCGCCGATAAGCAGGCGACGCGGATCAGCCGAAAGGGTGGTTTTGCCTGTACCGCTCAGGCCGAAAAAGAGGGCCACATCACCATTCTCACCCACGTTGGCCGAGCAGTGCATCGAGAGGACGTGTTCTAACGGCAGCAGGTAGTTGAGAATGGTAAAGACCGACTTTTTGATTTCCCCACCGTAACTGGTGCCGCCGATGATGACCAATTTCTGCCCAAAGTGGACGATAATGTAGATTTCGGACTGGGTGCCATCCATACTGGGAACGGCGTGAAAGCGCGGCGTGTCAATGATAGTGAACTCAGGCACAAAGTCGGCATATTGATCGGGTAAAGCCCGGATGAACATGTTGCGGGCGAAGAGGCTGTGCCAGGCATATTCGGTGATAACACGGATAGGGATCCGATATTCCGTATCAGCACCGGTGAAGCAATCCTGCACGAAGACGTCCTTCAATTGCAAATAGGCCAGCAACCGGGCGTAGAGCCGTTCGAAGCGCTCAGAGTCAAAGGGGCGGTTGACGTTCCCCCACCAGACATCGTCCTGACTGGAAGCTTCCCGAACGATGAATTTGTCGTTAGGCGAGCGACCGGTGTGGTGGCCGGTGCGCACTACCAGAGGGCCCAGATGGGCGATCAACCCTTCACGCCGTCTCACTGCCTCCTCGTAGAGGGCAGAGGTGGGCAGGTTCCAATAGACATCGTTCACATTGACGATGCCATGGTTGTCCAATCCATAGTTACTATATCGGGTACCATGTTCTTGCATATTCACACTCCTCGTATAATACGCTTGCATAAGGTAACTACTCAGCCACCCTTGCGAAGGTTGCGAATCACCTGGCTAACAGGGCAGTTTTCGGTAGGCCAAGGCATTTTCGCTCTGAAAACTCTCACCAGACCTTCGCAAGGGTTATCTGGCCTGAGTAGTTACTGCATAAGTAGCTATTGCGTGCCCGCTGTTTGTGTCGGCGACGGCATGTTGACGGGCGTAAACATCACCTGTGCGTTGCCGGAATCAGTCCCATGCAGCAGCACGCGCTGTTCGGTGAGAAGATAGATATCGCGACTGCCTGGGGTGTTTTCACCCGCAGACTCGGCAGTGACGAACATTTCTTGAATGGTTACATCTTTTGGCGGCATTGAAATCTCAGTGAAATCGCTGCCGGGGGTTGGGTTACGCGGATTGCTGATGCGCCATGTCGCCCCGTTGCTTTTTAGCAGGTAAAGATACCCGCCTGCTGCGAAAATTTGGGCCGTGTCAGTCGCCTGGTCAATCAACTTCAGGTCTTCGGTTTCCGGGCGGCCATCCTCGTAATAGCGCCACACGTTGCCGTTGTCGTAGAGCAAATAAAGGGTGCCATCCTCAGCCAAGAAAATCTCTTGCACTGGAGCTGGTGGAGTTAATTGGCGCGCCGCGAGGGCATTTCCAATTACATCAACCTCGGTGTACCAGACGGCCCCATCGACTGCCAGCATGTACAGCCGATCTTCGACCGGAAAAATTTGACGGACCGGAAAGATTTGGCGCGCGCTAGCCGGATCGGTAACCAGGGGCCGTTGGGGAGGACAGGCACTAGCGCTGCCTGATTCTGCATCTGGCTCGCACCAATAAGCCTGCCCAAAGCGATTGAGAAGGAAGAGATTGGTGCGGCCAAATTGGCTGGGGGACGTTCTAATCTGCTGGATGCCGTTTAGCGCACGTCCTTCGATGAGAATCTTTGGCTTTGACTCGCCGCTGGTTGCCTGATAGTTGTAGGTAAGCACTGCGCCATCGGGTGAGATGAACAATAGGTTGGAACCTGAGATTCCGATTTGTCGGGGGTTTTCACCGGGCAGCGACAAGCCCGTGCTCAAGGGTTGGCCGGCTGCTCCCACAATGACCCCCGAATTGTCGACGAATGTCACGTCGCTGCCGACCACCGACAAATGTCGGCCAGGGCCGCGTAGCGGCAATTGCCTGAGCTCGTCTAACCGCACGTCACGTTCCTGAAATTCCCGTCGCAAGAGATATCGAGTGAAGATAGCGCGCTGAGTTTGGGCCTGACTTTCCATGCCAGCTTTGTAGTATATGCAGGCCAGGTAGGGGCGCAACAGGCTGCTGTCACCATTGGGGTCTTCACGGACGGCGGCCTCTATCGCTTGCCAGGCGGCGTCGAAGCGGAAAGGATCGTCACCAGGTTGTTCCAGGGCCAGGCGGTAGTTGGTGAGGCCCAACAGCGCATCCACTTTCTCATCCAATGGCGCAAAATGGTCGGCGAGTTTAAAGAAGGCTTGCGCCTTTCGGTAATCTTGCTGGCGAAATGCCTGAACGCCCATTGCGAAGGCCAGGTCCCGATCGGAAGGGGCGGCGTCAAGGCCGCTGGATTTA
>JAHELX010000653.1 GCA_024643945.1 Anaerolineales bacterium | reverse complement strand
CCCGCTGGCTGATGGAAATCCAGGCCATTGGCCAGTGAGCATGGCCCGTGTTTCTCATTGGCGAATCTCCCACCCCCTTGGAGAGGTTCAGGATCGACAGTGGGGTCAGAAAGGAAACCGGTAGCGGAAGAAGAAGGAAACGCGTGAGGTAGACGGGTAATGAACGGGACTGTCGTGGCGTGTGTCAGACCCCCTGTTACCTGCTGCGTACGCGTGTTATGCGCCGTGCCCAGATTGGACTCTACCCTATTACCCTATTCTACCACAGATTAGCGGTGGAAAACCTATGAACTTCATAGGAATGCTCGAAGCCAGAACATTGAAAGAAATCATTTGACACTCATTTACTTTTCGGATAAACTACCCAAAGGTACCAGCCCTTATCGGTAAGTACAAGTGCTCCTATCTGAAGCATGGCCCCAGGCAGGCGGGCATGGCCAGGTTCGACCAGTCAAAACTCGTCTTTCATCTCTATCGCCTGGCGGGCGCCCTGGTACCGCGAGTCCCGCCGGCTGTTGGCTATCCTCTCTTTTCTTTAATCGGAGGACTCGTCCACCGCTTTAACGCCAGCGCGCGGGCCAATGTACGTGACAACCTGCGTCATGTGCTGGGGCCCGACGCGCCCCGGGCTCAAACCAATCGGCTGGTCAGAGCTACCTTTGACTACGTGGCCTATAATTATTACGACCTGTTTAGGTTGCCCAGCCTGAGTACCGCGCAAGTGGCCGCGATGGTACGCATCGAGGGCTGGGAAAACGTTGAAAGGGCCTTGAGCCTGGGGAAAGGCGTGGTCATGACCTCGGCCCACTTTGGCAACATCGAGATCGTGCTCTACTCGATGCTGATGCGCGGCCTGGCCATCACCATTCCAGCCGAACGGGTGGAGCCTCCAGAACTGTACGACTATCTGGCGGCGCTGCGCATGAGCAAGGGGCTGAGGCTCATTCCGGTGGATGGGCCAATGTTGGGACTCTTCCGCACATTGCGGCGGGGTGGCGTGGCCGGCATCGCGGGTGACCGGAACGTCACGGACGGGGGTATGGTTGTCGACTTTTTTGGCGCACCGGCCCGTCTGCCCGATGGCCACGTACGCCTGGCGATGCGCTTCGGCGCGCCTCTCATCCTCGGCTTCAGCCGTCGCCTGGGCGAAGATGCTTACGAAGCCCGTTTTTGGCCCCACTTTCTTATTCCAGAAGAGGGCTCAGAGGAAGAACGTCTGGCGGCCGGTATGGCCTACGTCGTCAGAGGCTTAGAAGAAGCCATCGGCGCCCATCCTGAGCAATGGGCAGTGACCGTACCCATCTGGGATGACCCGGCAACCCCATAACGGTTGGCAGAGTCCGGGCAAATTGAGGACTGGTATGAGAATTGCCCTGGTGTCACCCTACGACTTTCCCTATCCGGGGGGGGTGACCAAGCACATTACCAATCTGGCCGAATGCTTCCGACGGCAAGCGCACCAGGTACACATCATCGCCGCCTCTTCACAAGATGTGGGGGAGATGCCGCCGGCTGTGATCCGCATCTCCAGTTTCATGGTCCCGGTGCCTTATAGCGGGTCGGTGGCGCGGGTCAGCCTTTCGCCTCGCCTCGCCTGCCGGGTGCGTGCGCTCCTGCGCCGGGAAACCTTCGACGTAGTACACCTGCACGAACCGACAACGCCAACGCTCCCGTGGGTAGTACTGCGGCAAACGCGAAAACTAGCACCGCAGACGGCCCTGGTCGGCACGTTTCACGCCTACCGCGAGTCGCCCTCTTTTCCCTACAGTTACGCGCGCCCGATCTTTGGCCGCGTGGTAAACCGCCTGGACGGACGAATCGCGGTCTCGCCAGCGGCGCGCGACTATATGAGCACCTATTTTCCAGGCACATATCAAGTCATCCCCAACGGCGTCGACGTGGCACTCTTTGGGAATCCCGCCCTGCCCCCCATCCCCCAATTCCCAGACGGTCTCAACATCTTGTTCGTGGGGCGGTTGGAACCGCGTAAAGGATTTCGCTACTTGCTACAGGCCTACGCTCGAGTGAAGACGACTCTTCCCCAGGCACGGCTGCTGGTGGTCGGACCCTATACGGCCGCAGACCGGACCCCTTTTGAACAGGAATTGTGCCGGCTGCGCTTGGGCGACGTTCACTTCATCGGTTACGTGCCCGACGATGAGCTGGCACGTTACTATCGAAGCAGTCACGTCTTTTGCGCACCTTCTACCGGCTTTGAAAGCTTTGGGATGGTTCTGCTCGAGGCGATGGCGGCCGGGACGCCCATTGTCGCCTCCGACATCGACGGTTATCGGGCTGTGGTCAATCACCAAGTCGAGGGGCTGCTGGTGCCGCCTAAGGACACCACGGCCCTGGCTGACGCCCTTATTTATCTGCTACAGCGCCCCGACCTGCGCCAGGCAATGAGCCAGCGTGGGCAGGCTACGGCCTCTCGCTATACCTGGGATCAGGTCGCCAGCCAGGTGCTGGATTATTTCTACGACGTGTTAGAATGGAAACGGGGGACCGGTACGGTGTGGAGCAGGCATAGGGTACCCACGGGGGTACCGCCGTATCGGGACAGTGCTCCCCTTCGAGGAAAAGTGGGGTAACCAATGTTAACCAATTTAATGCGACGCTGGGGTCGTGTCATTGTAGATCCTATCGCTCGGATCACCGGCCAGACCGGTATATCGCCCAATGCTGTCACCTTCATCGGCTTCCTGTTGACCGCTGTGGTCGCTTCTTTGCTGGCAGGGGGCTATCTGCGACTGGCCGGGATGTTGTTGATTGTAGCCGCCTTCTTCGACGCCATTGATGGCAGTATGGCCCGCCAGCTCCAGCGGACCACCTCCTTCGGCGCCTTCTTAGACTCGACTACGGACCGTTTTTCTGAGGCCGTGCTCTTTCTGGGCGTGTTGATTCACTTCCAGGAAAAAGGCGCCAACACCGGGGTGATTCTCACTTACATAGCCATTGTCGGTTCGTTGATGGTCAGTTACACACGAGCGCGGGCCGAGGGTATCGGCGTCTCCATCAAGGGCGGGCTGTTGACCCGCTTTGAGCGCATCGTGGTTTTGATCGCCGGGCTGCTCTTGAATCAATTGACCATCGCCCTCTGGATTCTGGCAGTGTTGACCAACTTCACCGCGCTGCAGCGTATTTGGCTGACCTGGCAAGCGACGCGGGGAAATACCCGAAATATAAAGCGTGAGGTGCCGGGCGTGAATGAAGCATAGGCCAGTATGACACTGCACGACGTTTTATACCGCCGCCTCGTCTGCCAGGGCATCAATCCTGGCATACACTGATTGCCGGTCGATGTTGTCTGGCAATGGGCCCACCGTGGCCAGCTTGCGCTCTACAATCTCCCGTGCAAACAGCGCACAGCGTCTCAGGGAATTGCCATCGAGCAGCGCGACGAGGAATCCGGCCCAGAAGGAATCGCCGGCGGCTGTGGCATCGACGACTTCGATAGGCCGGGCCGGAATGTGCGTAATCCTTCCTTCCTCGGAGAGGAGTATCCCCCTCGCCCCCATGGTGAGCACGACGACCTTCGGCCCCATATCATGGAACAATTCAATGTATTCCTCCGGGGCCTTGTCGCGCCCAAAGATGCGCGTGGCGTCGTCCAGTGACGGCTTGGTGATGGTCGCGTAGCCCAGCATCCGGCGCAAAACGTCCATCGCCTCTGGATAATCTGGCCAAACCTGAGGACTGTAATTAGGGTCGAGTGAGATGATTTTGCCATGTTGCTGCGCCAGTTGAAACGCCTTTTCCACTGCCGAACGGCCCGGCTCGCGAGAAAGCGGATAAATGGAGGCATGGACCACCCGGGCGCGTTGGATAGCCGCTTCCTCCACCTCTCGCGGTTCTAAACGGTAGTCACCATCCCGGAAGGTT
>JAHELX010000652.1 GCA_024643945.1 Anaerolineales bacterium | reverse complement strand
GGCAATCGATACCGGATTTGAGGCCTTTGGCGAGGTCACAGACCGGAAGACCAGAGCGGAACTTCTCGACGAGGGCCTCGACATCCTTACCGGCCTCTGGCGTGGACAGCCATTCAACTATCAGGGCAAGCATTACAAGATCCAGGAAACGAGTTTCTATCCGCCTCCCCCGCCTATCCAGAAACCCCGCATCCCCATCTGGGTGGTTGGTGCCTGGCCAAGTGAGAAATCGATGCGGCGGGTCATTCGATATGACGGCTTGCTCCCCGCTGTGATCGGCGAGGACGGGAAGATCCGCGGGACTCGGACACCAGATGAAATCCGTGAGATGAAGGCTTTCATCGACGCACACCGCCCGCAGGCAATGCCCTTCGACATCGTAGTCGAGGGAGAAACCCCTATCGATGATCCGAACGAGGCGGCTACAGCCATAAAAAGCTGGGAGGATGCAGGAGCGACCTGGTGGATAGAGGCGATGTGGTCGGCGTCCGATCTCGAGGCCATCCTGGCTCGCATCAGGCATGGGCCGCCTCGTGCCTCTTGAGTGAGCGGGAGGCGGGACATCAGCGATATCCGCTGTTGCCTGGATCATCCCGAGATTTTCAAACCACAGCAATGATGGTGCCTCGAATGGTTTAGTCGTGCTTTGGCGAGGCCCGTTTAATTTTACCTCGGATATGAAAGGAGCAACATGCGAGTTGTACTCATCGGCGGCACAGGTCACGTAGGAACGTACCTGGTACCGCGACTAGTGGAAGCAGGTTATGAAATGATTTCAGTCAGCCGACAGCAGCGTACGCCATACCAGCCTCACGCTGCGTGGCAATCGGTGCGGCAGGTTAAGATTGACCGGGCCATTGAAGAGAAAGCCGGTCGCTTCGGGCAGCAAATTCGCGAATTGGCACCGGATGTCGTCATTGACATGATTTGCTTCACTCCAGACAGCGCCAGACAACTGGTGGAGGCGCTACAAGGCCAGGTGAGACATTTTCTGCATTGCGGCACGATCTGGGTTCACGGGCATAGCGTGCAGGTACCGACGACCGAAACCCAGCCACGCAATCCTTTTGGTGAATACGGAGTCAATAAAGCAGCCACTGAAGCATACCTATTGGCCGAAGCACAACGGACTGGCTTTCCAGCAACGGTAGTGCATCCAGGTCACATTGTAGGACCCGGTTGGGCTCCTGTGAATCCAGCGGGGAATTTCAACCCGCAGGTTTTCGCCAGGCTGGCGCAGGGCCAAGAGGTATCGCTACCGAATTTGGGGATGGAAACGGTGCACCACGTTCATGCTGACGACGTGGCGCAGGCATTCATGCAGGCCCTGGCCAATTGGAGCAGCGCGGTAGGCGAGAGTTTTCACGTGGTATCGCCGGCGGCACTGACTCTGCGTGGCTACGCCGAGGCAATGGCTTCCTGGTTTGGCCAGCCTGCCCGGCTGAGTTTCCTCCCGTGGGAACAGTGGCGGGAAACGGTTTCTGAAGAAGATGCCAGAGCAACCTGGGATCATATCGCCCACAGTCCGAACTGCAGCATTGCAAGGGCTCAACGCCTGCTCAATTACCAGCCACGCTACAGTTCGCTACAGGCTGTGCAAGAGGCGGTTAAGTGGTTGATTGAAAAAGAGGAGATGCTTTATGACAGCTCAAGGGATCCATCTTCCTGAATGGGGGGTAAGGAGCATATCATGAACAAAGACAAAGATGAAATCATTGGCCTGACCGAAGAATATGGGGGACAGTGGGGTATCAACCACACTCGACGGTTGTTGCATCTAATCTCGATAATCGGCGAAGGTCAACCGTATAACGCTGAGGCTGTTTGGTTAGCTGCCCACCTGCACGACTGGGGAGGATATCGCCAATGGGCCCAAGAGGGCGTTGACCACGCGTTAAGGTCAAGGCAGGTGGCTGAGACTTTCCTCGTGGAAAGAGAATATCCAGAGGATTTGGTGGCGTTGGTGTTGGAGTGTATTGAATTCCATCACAGTGGTGATCCTGAGAGAAGCCTTGAAGCCATCCTTCTAAGCGATTCAGACGCACTCGACTTTTTAGGAGTAGTTGGGATCTTGCGTGATTTTTCCAAAAACCCGCAAGACCTGCGAAGGGCTTACGAGGCCACGAGGAAGCGCAGAGAAAAACTCCCCAAGCTGATTTGCCTTGACAAATCTAAAGAAATCGCTGCCCAACGCATCAAGCAAATGGATGACCTGTTGGCAACCTTCGAGGCAGACTCTTTTGGTTACTTCTAGCATGTGCTGGTCTACGCCGATTGCCAGGGAATATGGGAGAGGTCATAGTGGATGAATATGTCCTTCAGCGCGACGGCTGCGACATCCACTACTGGATAGGTGGGCCGGAGGGGCGACCACTGGTTGTCCTTACCCACGGAGCAGCCATCGACCATCGCGAGTTTGAGCCGCAATTGCCTGCCCTGACAGAG
The DNA here is from genome assembly GCA_024643945.1 of Anaerolineales bacterium. The sequence goes on along the minus strand of JAHELX010000652.1, from coordinate 1,445 downwards.
GAGTATCGGTTGCTTGCGTGGGACGTTCGCAGTCATGGTTTGTCACGCCCAAGTAGGCCAGGCTTCTCAATACGTAGGGCGGTCGAGGATATTGTAGCACTTATGGATGAAGCGGGCTACGGGCAAGCAACCTTGCTCGGGCATTCAATGGGAGGCAACATCGGCCAGGAGGTTGTCTTCCACTACCCTGACCGGATCCAGGCGTTGGCTATGCTGGGATGCACTTGCAACACTTGCAAGCTTTCCACCCTGGAAACGTTGGGTGTGCGCATGGCACCGGCGATACTACGGCTCTACCCATATGAACTACTCAAGCGGCAGAGCGCGCAGGCCAGTTCTGTCAAGCCTGAGGTGCAACAATGGCTCTACCAAGCATTTGGGCAAATGACAAAGGAAGAGTTCGTCGCCATTCTGACAGCAACGATCCTTTGTCTGCACTACGAGCCAGATTACAGGATCACCAGGCCTATGCTCCTTGCTCACGGCAATGGCGACAGAACAGGGAACATCAGGAAGGTAGCTCCAAGATGGGCGGCACGAGATCCCAATTGCCATTATGTTGTGATTCCTGAGGCCGGTCATGCTGCCAACTTGGACAATCCCGGGTATTTCAACAACGTGTTAATTGAGTTCTTGCACGCGAACGTGCCTGTGGCGGCCTAACTGTCCTATTGGATTTCTACCTACCTTTGCCGCCTGCTGATAGTGTTCGCCTGATGGCCATACTACCACCATCCTTTGCTGGGTGACCCGGGGACGGTGTCACGGCTAAGGACGACAGCCCCTTTGTTTGCAAGCCGGGTTCGGGCACTGTGTGTGCCGAGACATTCTTACGACATGCGCTGCCGTGGCGGTCAGCCCGGCGCTGTGGTCACCGTCAGGGTCACTTTGTAACTCTTGGGTTGATTGTATGTGTGGCTGACTTTGACCCCGCTACCGGTGCTGCCTTTCCCGAAGTTCCATTCGTACTTGACGATCTTCCCGACTTTGACGGTGGAGTGGCTACTGACGGTGGTTGTTCAATCTGGATGGTATGCCCCGCCGTGGCAGTGGCACCGTCGCTGCCGGTCACGGTCAGGGTCACTTTGTAGCTGCCCGCCTTAGTGTAGGTGTGAGTGACCTGGACCCCGCTGCCGCTGCTTCCGTCGCCAAAGCTCCATTCATACTTGACGATCTGCCCGACACTGACACTGGAGCCGCTGCCGTCAAAGGTGACGGCCTGGCCCACTCGCCCCGTCGTCGGCCCGCTGATGACCGCCGTCGGCGATGGTGGTTGTTCAATCTGGATGCCGTGCCCCACCGTGGCCGTGGCCCCGTCGCTGTCGGTCACCGTCAGGCTCACTTTATAGCTGCCCGCCTTGGCATAAGTGTGGGTGACCTGGACCCCGCTGCCGCTGCTTCCGTCGCCAAAGTTCCATTCGTACTTGACGATCTTGCTCCCGTTG
>JAHELX010000651.1 GCA_024643945.1 Anaerolineales bacterium | reverse complement strand
ACCAGGTCGCATGGGCATTGCAGCAGGTAGGATTGGCCGGCAAGATTGGTGTACGCCTGGATCACCTCTCGGGCGGGGAGAAACAAAAAGTAGCCCTCGCGTCTGTTCTGGCGATGGCCCCCGAGATTATGGTCCTCGACGCACCCACCGCCAACCTGGATCCGACCTCGGCGCGGGATTTCTGGACCTTGCTTCGGCATTTAAAGCAGGAACTGGGTAAGACCGTGATCATTGTCGAGCAACAGGTGGACGAATTCATTGACATGGTAGATCGCCTGGTTGTTATGAACGAACTGGGGGGGATCATTGGGGACGGACGTCCCCGCGAGGTGATCGAAACATTGGGTTCTGAGGTGCTAACGCGATATGGCATTTGGATCCCACAAATCTGGGAGTTGGCAGGCGAAGCCCGTAGACAGGGGATGTCCACCGCAGCCTACCCTTTAACCATTCAGGAGGCATACACCGGTCTGGCCTCTCTGTTCAATAATCACATGCCAGCCAATGGCGCCATTGAAGGCAGCAGCACACGAACGTTCCGAGAGCAACCGGAAGTGGTACGGGTTGATGGGCTGTCCCACACATATTCCAGCTCTTTAGAGGGCACTGTCGCACTTCGGAACGCTCGCCTTCAAATTCATGCCGGCGACTTTTGTGCTATCGTCGGGCAGAACGGCGCAGGTAAGACAACCCTGGCCAAGTATATAACCAAAATCCTGGAGCCCCCACCAGGGACTCTTTTCCTCAACGGTGCGGACGTAGCCGAGCTGTCGCTATCTGATGTCACTCGCCACGTCGGCTACGTCTTTCAGAATCCCGAGCACCAATTTGTTGAGGAAACAGTATACGATGAGCTGGCCTATAGTTTGCGCGTGCGGGGAAGTGATGAAGAGACGGTGCGGGCGCGAGTTCTGGAGATGCTGGAGACATTCCAGCTCCGTTCGTTGGCCCATCTTCATCCCTTTACGTTGAGCCAGGGCGAGAAACGCCGATTGAGCGTGGCGACTATGCTCATCGCCCGTCCCGACATGTTGATCCTGGACGAGCCAACGCTGGGCCAGGACAGGGCGACTGCCCTGGCACTGATGGAAGCTATGCGAGATCTGAACAGGCAGGGTAAGACGATTATCTTTATCACCCATGATATGCGCCTGGTGTCCGAGTGCGCTCGTCGTGCCATCGTCATGGCCCAGGGGTCTGTTATCTTCCAGGGGACTGTCCGTGAGCTTTTCGAGCATCCCGATATCATGGCGGCCGCCTCACTGCTGCCTCCGCCGGTGGTCGCGCTGGCCCGCCAGTTCCGCGTCGCAAACCCGGCTTTTCCGCTGATCACCTCGATGCGGGAATTCCGCGAGCTTTTGGAGGAGGCGTAAATGCTATTCCAGCGTGTGGAGAAGCCGTCCTTTATCCAAAGCCTGAACCCGATGATCAAGTTTCTGGCCATCGTCATCGCCGTGCTAACCCTGACTCTGTTCTTTGACCCTATTCCTACGCTGTTTATGACTATCCTGGCCTTGTTCCTGATTCTGGTTCTGGCACGGATTCCGCCGGTGACATTCCTGAAGGCGATCATTCCCTTCCTGGGCCTGGCGGTCGGCCTGGCGTGGGTCAACGCTTTCTTCTCTCGGGCCGGCGGCGAAACGCTCCTCACCTGGCATTTTATCCGGGTGACCACTGAAAGCCTGCGAACCGGCATCACGTTGGGGCTGCGAGTATTGACCATCGTGCTTTTCTCTTACCTTTTCGCCGCGACCACTGACCCCCGGGATCTGACTCTCAGCATGGTGCAGCAGGCGCGACTGCCCTATAAAATGGCCTTCGGTCTATTCGCCGGCTTTCGTTTTCTGCCTTTTATGGGCACGGAGTTCGAGACCATCCGGGCGGCTCACCGAATCCGTGGGGTGGGAGAGAAGCGAGGATGGCGTGGGACATATCGAGAGCTCAGGAGGTTTACGATCCCACTTTTTGCTTCGGTCATCAGGAAGGCAAGCCAAATCGGTATTGCCATGGAGAGTAAAGGTTTTGGCGCCTACGAGGACCGGACCTACCTTCGCGAAATACGGGTGACCTGGCAAGATGTTGCCTTTTTGTTAGGGTTGATCGTGATCTTAGTCGCGGCCACCGTTGTGTTTGTCAAGACGGGGTACATCACCCATCTGGGGCCTCAGTTCGGGACGCCATATCAACACGTCAACCCCTGACCAATGAGAAAGGGTTGTAGTCAATGAATGCAAAAAAGGTAGATTGGTCTGTATATGTGATTACCGATCGCCGCGCTGCAGGGGATCGCTCCATCCTCGACGTGGTACGGGCTGCCATCCGGGGCGGGGCGAGTGTGGTGCAACTGCGGGAAAAAGCGGCCACAACACGTGAGATGGTCGAATTGGGCCAGGCACTACACGAGATTACCCGGCAGGCTGGTATCCCCCTCATCGTCAACGATCGGTTAGATGTCGCGCTGGCCATTGCTGCCGAAGGTGTCCATGTGGGCCATGACGACATGCCCGTTAGCCTGGCCCGGCGGCTGATCGGGCCGGATCTCATCCTGGGAGCCTCACCGGAGACCCTGGGCGAGGCTCGCCAGATGGAACGCGATGGCGCCGACTACCTCGGCGTGGGCGACGTGTATGGCACGCCGAGCAAGTCAGATGCGGGGCCTCCTATCGGAGTTGGCAGGTTAACCGAGGTCATCCGGGCTGTCTCGATCCCTGTCGTTGCCATCGGCGGGATCACATTGGAGAATGCCGGAGCTGTCATCCAAGCTGGAGCTGCCGGCGTGGCTGTCATCTCGGCCATCGTCAGTGCGCCCGATCCCGAGGCAGCCGCCCGGCGGCTGCGAGAAATTGCAAACGTAAAAAGTAAAACGTGAAACGTAAAACGTGAGACATGAAACGTAAGGAAGCTCACTTAATGAATGAAATTAACACTCGTGTGGCTGAAGCTCTGGGGCAGGTACGGGCAGAAAAACCACTGATCCATCACATCACCAACCTGGTGGTGATGAACGATACAGCTAATGTGACTCTGCACATTGGCGCGCTCCCGGTGATGGCCCACGCGGCAGAAGAGGTAGCAGAGATGGTCAGCAAGGCCGGGGCACTATTGCTCAACACAGGCACACTGACACCGGCCGGGGTCGAGTCAATGCTGATCGCTGGTCGCCAAGCCAACGAGTTGCAGATTCCGATTGTGTTGGATCCAGTAGGCGCGGGCGCCACGACACTGCGCACGCAAACGAACATGCACTTGCTGGACGAATTGCAGATTGCTATTGTGCGCGGCAACGCGGGCGAAATCGGCCTCCTGAGCGGAGCTGGCGGAGTGGTGAAAGGGGTCGAAAGTATCGAAGGCGTGCCCGACCCCGTCGCCGTGGCCCAACGGATGGCGCGCAAGCGGAAAACAGTAATCGCCATCAGCGGCAAACAGGATGTCATCTCTGATGGCGAGCGTGTGCTGGTGGTAGACAATGGGCACCCGTGGCTGACGACGATCACCGGCACGGGCTGTATGGCCACGACTGTCATCGCGGCCTTTGCCGCTGTGGAGCGCGACTATTTGGTAGCGGCGGCCGGCGGGCTGGCTTGCTTCGGACTGGCTGCCGAGTTGGCCGCTGAGAAGGCCAACGGCCCGGCCAGCTTCAAAGTCGCCCTCTTCGACCAACTCTACAATCTGATGCCGCAACAGGTCGCCGAAGGCGCGCGCATTGTCGAACTCACGTCAACAGCGTAGGACTTGTCCAATCACAAAAGGTGTAAACTATGCATATATCTGATCTGGGAGAATTCCCTCTGATCGAGCGGCTGGAACGGATCATCGCGGTTGAGCGATCTGACATCATCATAGGTATCGGCGACGATGTGGCCGTCCTGGCCGACACCGACGAGAAGTTCC
>JAHELX010000650.1 GCA_024643945.1 Anaerolineales bacterium | reverse complement strand
CATGGCCTTCACTTTGCAATTGACGGATCACGCCAAGTTTATCTTCGGGCAGCAGTTCTGCTCTGACGTCGGTGATCCCTGCTTCCTCAGCGATGACCTGCGCCGTTTTGCGATCATCCCCAGTCAGCATCACAACACGTTTCAGGCCGACATCTCGCAGACGCTGAATCATGGCCGGCGCGGCTTCCCGCAATGGATCAGAAATCCCCAAGACGCCCAACTCTACGCCATCTAAGGCAACGAACACAGCCGTTTTGCCAGCCAACTTTAGCCGGGCCAGGTGCTCCTTCGCCACCGGGCTGACATCTACGCCAGATTCGCCTATGAACTCTTCCGTCCCGACATAGATAGTATGACCCCAATGGACTATCCGAACGCCCCTTCCGGTGTAGGTTTCAAAGCCGTCGGCGTCTGGAATGTCCCCCAGCGCCTCAGCTTCTGCCATAACTGCACGGGCCAGTGGATGCTCCGAGCCCGCTTCAGCAATCGCGGCCCAGTAGAGTACGTTCTGCTGGGCTTCATCCCATCGGCTCGAAGCCCCCCCGTCCGACCAGATGGCCGTATGGCCCGAGTACGCTGCGCTCCCGGCTGGAACTAGCGCCGGTTGCAGGGCAATCACATCGGTCAGACGCGGCTTGCCCTGGGTCAACGTGCCGGTCTTGTCCAGGGCCAGAGCCGAAATTTTCCCGGCATTCTCCAGGTACTCGCCGCCTTTGATGAGAATGCCACGCTTGGCCGCTCGCCCAACGCCCGCGACCACAGATACTGGTGTCGAAATCACCAACGCGCCGGGGCAACCAATCACCAGGAGGGTCAGGGCCATCTCTACGTCCCGCGTGATCAAAAAGGCAACCCCACTGAGACCGATGATGAAGGGCGTATACCATCGAGCGAAGCGTTCAATAAAGCGCTGTGTAGGGGCCTTTTCTTCCTGAGCTTCTTCTACCCGGCGGATGATGCGGGCCAGGGTGGTATCCGCCCCGACACCAATGGCGCGCACTTTCAGCAAGCCATCCTGGTTGATCGTACCGGCATAAACCGGGGAGCCTGGGGTCTTCTCTTCGGGCATGGGTTCGCCGGTGATGGCGCTCTCGTCTACGGCAGATCGCCCATCAATGACTTCGCCGTCGACTGAGATCTTTCCACCCGGCTTTACCAGCACAACTTCACCGGGATGAACTTCATAAGGCATAACCTCAACTTGACGCCCATCACGAAAAACGATCGCGGTGCTGGGCGCCAGGTCCAACAATTCTTGCAACACCTGGCGAGTGTGGCTGAGCGTACGCGCTTCCAGATAGCCACCCAAGAGAAACAAGAAAGTGACGGCTGCCGCTTCCCAGTACTCACCGATGATCAACGCTCCTATTGCCGCAATCGTGACCAATAGTTCGATGCTGACGTGCCGGTTTCGCAGGCTGTTCCATGCACGCCAGGCGATATCAGCACCGGCCACCAGTGCGGCGACGATCATCAAGCCATCGCGTAACAAGGGCGCCCCCAGGAGATGATCGGCCGCCAGCGCAGCCAGGATGAGCGCTCCGCTGAAGATCATCAACGTCTGACGGCGTTGTTTTGGATTTTGAAGCTTGATTCCCAGGGTTTTCATTGGAAGTTCTCTTAGAAAGCGGCAACTTTTGCTTCGTATCCAACTTCCTGTATGGCCTTGATCAAGTCCTCGGTGCTGACTCTTTCGGGGTCATGCTGTACTTCGATACGGCCCGTATTGAAGTACACCTTGGCGTCGCCAACACCATCCCGCCCTTTCAGGGCTTTCTCGATTTTGGCCACACAAGATGGGCAAGACAGTTCTTGGCTTCGTAGTAACGTCCTCATGGTTCAACGCTCCTTTCCTGGTTTTGTTTGTCTCGATTGCACCTCCAATATAATACAAATAGCTCTGCCTTTAAATGATTTAGCTCAAATAAATGCACCCATCGAGTTGAAAATCTCAACGAAAACAGAAAAAGCCCTTGACCTCAGGAGTTAGCTGAGGTCAAGGGCTTGCGGAGTCACCCACAAATCAGTCGATATCTTTTTCGGCCAGATCCGCCAGCCGCTTGCGATCGGTGATTGCGACCCATTGCCGCCCGCTCCGGATCAGGTTATCCTTTTGAAACTGGCTCATAATGCGGCTGGCGGTCTCTGTCGTTGTTCCTGTCATCGCGGCCAAATCCTCACGCGAAAGCGGCATCTGAATCAGCAAACCAATTTCCTTTTCCTCGCCCAACTTCTGCCCCAACTTTATCAGTGTGTACGCGATCCGTCTTTCAACGGAATGAGCGCTGAGCTGACGAACCATCTCGTGAGCTGCTTTCAATCGTTGGGTCACGATATCCAACACGGTAATAGCTATAAAAGGATAGACGCCTAAGATCGTTCGGAAGTCTTCTGACCCAATACCCAGCACGCAAGCCTCAGTCTGTGCCTGAGCTGTGTCGGAATACTCATCATCGCCCAAAGCTGAGAGACTGCCGAAGAACTCGCCCGGCGTCATAATGTCGAGCAAAACGTCTTGCCCACCCAGCGTGTGCCGGATTAACTTCACCTTGCCGGATGCGACGACATACAAGCGCGTCGCCGGATCGCCCGCAAAGTAAATTGTCTCTCCAGCCGTGTAACCTTGTTCACGAAATAGCTCGTTGATCCGCGTAATGGCATCGGCGGGGAGCCCGGCGAAAAACGGAACCCGGCTCAGGATTTCCAGCCGCAGATCAACGCTGCACATCTGGGGCTCAATTTCTTCTGATTTTAGCGGAGACTTCCTACGATCAGTCATATGAATTGGTCACCCTCTCCTGGCCCCGCAATCGCGCCCATAGAAACAGCCTCATATGAGGGAGGTCTGTCCAAGCTGTCATCGGTTAAGCAAAAATCAAACATGTCAAATCATGGGTGGCGCCTCTGCGCCGAGGATCGTTTTTGGCCATACCGCCAATCATAGCGGTGAAAGCCCTATTTGGCAATCCCACAACCCATAACAACTTCCCAGGCGGTCGCCCTTTCGCACCTTTCGTGTGCTTCGCGGTCCAAACTTGCTGCGCCATAAGTCGAGTCTCACGTTGTCGAGGTGGTTAGCTTTTCCGGATGCAGGATCTTGGAGATTGGGGTAGCGTGGGGTTGTGAGCGGAAAGCAAACATGATATATTAGACATGATGGGAAACCTCCCGCTGGACTCGGGTTGGGAGGGGGCAGTGGCAAGCTCCAGTTTCCAGATCCAACAACCAGCCTGTGATGGCATCCAGGAAGAAGAGGAGCGACAAATGATGCAGGACACAAGTTCTCGTAAAATGGGGTATGTGCTGGCTGCTCTTCTGGGCGGGATAGGGGGCGGGCTCGTTGTGGCTTTGGCCACCAGGGCCATTCCCCAGATGATATCCCAGATGATGTCAGGAATGATGCAGAGTATGATGGCCCAGATGAGAGAAGGGGGTTGTGACCCACAGGAGATGTGACGGCGCATGATGGCGGGCTTCGGTGAAGCCCAAAAGGCAGCGGGAGAGCGCGAGTAAAGTCCCAGGCAGCCACTCAAGCACCAAGCCGACGCCTACCGCTGGGCGTCTGCTAAGCTAGCTTGTGTCAGCAGTGGTCTTGGTCAGCAGTGGCTGTTCGCTGCATCCGGCGCCGCTCAGGCGTGATCTTAGGTGCGCCGAAACTGTGATCCTGGAGGGAAAATGGAGGCTGAGAAGCAGCTATCCCCAAACCTGATGTATGAACTGGTCGCTGATGTTGGCTTCAGACGGCACTTTCACCTGGGCGGCATCCGCCTAGCCAACGCTTCAGCCAATGCCTACCGCAGCGCGGGTGTTGGGGTAGGTGTAGTTGATGTTGATCTTTGGTGTGCGGGAGTGGTCGTGCAAACCTGACCTGGCTTCGCCACGTGGATCGGGG
>JAHELX010000649.1 GCA_024643945.1 Anaerolineales bacterium | reverse complement strand
AAGCGGCCGATATTTGCCAGTACCCCATCACAGGGATTATGGTATGAACAGATCACGCCCATAAGGCCGAATCTAACTTATCAGAATCACTTTTGATGGGGCACCAGTCTCCGCCGCATTCCAGCTCAGCCAGAGGGCGCTCTGGGGGGCATGAAGGGTGATCCAGTGCACCGAAGCAGCCTTTTTCTGAAATCAGGCAAGACGAAGTCAGCGACGCTGTGAGTCTTCACACCGCCACAATCCAGGTTGCCGCCCCTGACATTATGGAAACGATGATCAGCCGCTTTGTTAAAGTGCAAGGGAATAAAAGCCCCTATGACGGCGATTGGGTCTACTGGTCAACCCGGCTGGGACGTGACCCCAGCAAACCGCGACGGGTCACGCGACTGCTTAAAAGACAGCGTGGCTGTTGCGCACTCTGCGGATTGCGCTTCACAACACAGGACGTGATAGAAGTGCATCACCACGACAGGAACCACAACAACAACGCCTTCGACAACTTGTGCTTGATGCACGGCCACTGTCACGACATCGTTCACGGCTCAAGGTGCCTATCCGCAGGACTATCTTTTTGTGACAAGGGTCTGTATTCCGAAGAGCCACGTGAGGGGAAAGCTCTCACGCGTGGTTCGGGAGCGGGGGTCGGGGTCGCGAGGCCCCGGCCCACCGTAACTTAGGCTGCCCCTTGGCTATAAATGCGACTGGGAATGAACCTTAAGCCTCTCTATTATTCTTCCATTTTTTGTCTAATCCGAGCAGCCAAGCTAGCCATCTCTTCTTCTGAAAGGGCTAAAATGCCCTTTTCCAGTCTTAATGCTTCGAATTGTTGCTCTTCCAGCGGTACACCAGGCGGTAAAGGCGCTAGATGCCAATGAACGTGGCGATTGCCTTGCTGACTACCCAACGATAAAATATACATTCGCTCGGTTGGCACAACCTGTTGTAATGCTTCCGCCACTCGATAAATAAGGGCTTGCAAAGCAAGATACTCCTCACGAGTAAAATCACTTGTAACTTGTTCACGATGTTGGCGGGGAGCGACCAGCGTATAACCATAGAGAATTGGATACTTGTTGAGAAATACGACGGCTGTCTTATCTTCATAAATGATGTGGTGACGACAGTCAACATTTCCAGCCAGCATTTCACAAATGAAGCAAAGGCCGTTGGTAATTCGTTTCACATAGAGGTCAATATCAATGGTTTCTTTATGTTGACGTTGAGACATTTTGTTTCCGAATATCTGGTATCGATCATGCCATAACCGTTTTGATTGTACTCCCGCAAGACCTACCTGCCAACAATTGGGCCGGCAGGAAGTGTTACCCGAAATACTGGAAGTTTTTCCAAAACTGGGGCCAGGGCTGGCGCAGGTTCCGGCAGACAAAGATATCCGGGTGATCGCGGGTTTCTTCGTTGAGGATGCCATACCGGTTGGAGGTATGGCCGGCCAACTGGCAGCTCTGGAAGATCTGCGATACGTCCTGCTGTGAGAAGCCCACGACGATCAGGGTCTGAGGCGGCGGGTCCCCATAGCCGCGCAGCCAGTAAGAATCGATCCCGCTGATGGCGGTGGGCAACCCGTAAGCCGGTCCGTACAGGTCGACCGCGGCGGCCTCGCCGTAGTTGCCAGTCAGGATCCCCAGCCCAGCTTGCTCGGAGACCGGGAGGGAGCTGCGGATTCCGGCGATGGTCTGGACGAGCTCCCGCCAGCCGATCTCTTCCGCATATTCGCTAACGACGGTGGTCTCCACTCGCCCCCAGGCAGAATTGACCGGCGCCAGGGGCAATACGATCGCCATCAAAAGCAGGCTGCTCACCACCAGGCCTCCGTACTGCCAGCCGCGCTGCCGAGCGAGAGATCGGCCAGATAGAGCCTGCCACTTGCGCTCTATCTGGTAGCTCCCGGCGGCGATCAGCATCGGGTAGATGGGAGCTGGATAATAGGACCGGCCTTGTAAGACCAGGAATAAGCCGAAAGGCACGGCCGCCAGCCAGGCCAGAGCCCGGTACGCTCGCCCTTCCGGGCGGCGGGCGAAATACAAAAACCCACTGACCCACAAGACGATCGCGCCGATATTGGTGCAGGCATATACCTGGTCGAGGAGAAATGAGAGCAGGCCGGTGCGCCCGATGCTAATATCCCGGGCGTGAATCGAGAGGGTGAACCGGAGGGCGATAAACTGGTGCTGGGCCTGCCAGACCAGGTTGGGCAGGACGATCAGCACCGCCAGGGCCGCCCCGGCCCACAGCCAGGGGCTTTTAAGATAGCGGCGGGCGGGGGTGAAGAGCACCCCGGCGGCAACCCCGATGACCTCAAAGGCCATGGTATATTTGGTCATGGCCCCTAACCCGATTGCCGCGCCGATCCCCAGCCACCAGCGCGGGTTTTCCGACTTGAGCAGCCGGATCACGAAATAGGCAAGAACCACCCACCACAAATAATCAAACGTCTCGTAGGAGAAAAACAGCCCGTCGAAAAGGAGCACCGGAGCGGTGACTGCCGCCAGGCCCGCGACGATTTGCGCCCGCCGGGAGCCGCCCAATTCGCGCGCCATCAGCCCCGTGAGCAGCAGGACAAGACACGCGGCCAGGATTGGGAATAACCGGAGGCCAACCAGGGAGAGGCCAAACAGCGCCAGGCCGATATGGGCCAGAAAGGGAGCCAACGGCGGGTACTCGACGTATCCCCAGGCCAGGTGCTGGCCGTTATCGAAGAGGGCCAGTTCATCGCGGTGGAAGCCGTACTGGCGGCTGGCAATAACGACGACAATGGTCAGAAAGAGGCCCCAGCCTAAGGCCAAAAGTAGCAACACGCCCCAATCACTGGAGAGCATTTTTCTTAATCGTTGAAACCAGACTGCAGGGATCAATCCGCCCGTTTTTATTTGAGAAGATACAGAGTTAATTTTCATTTAGAGTGATCTCCACGACAGCCCGCCTATCGGTCCAGGCGTAACCCGCATGGCGGCTGCGGGAAGACACCTTCGCAACAAACCAACCGCCAAGCGTGTGGCGCCGCTGTTTTTAAGACCCGACAGCCATGTCAGGTTGACGCCAGTGTTAGGCGGGGGCCACTTACTCCTACGCCAGGGTGTTTCTTAAGAAGGAAACCGTCCGTTCCCATGCCAACTGTGCAGCAGACTGGTTGTAGGCATCGGGTCGATCCGGTTCGAAGAACCAATGCCCTAACCCTTCGTAGCGGTAGAAAGTGGCCGGATGACCAGAGGTGCGGAGCGCTGTCTCCAGCCCGTTAACCTCGGTTGCTGGCTCATAGTCGTCAATTTGCGCGAAGTGCCCCAGATAGGCGGCCTTCGATCGACGGTAATCTCCCTGTCTCGTTCCGTAGAAAAGCACCACAGCGCGGATGCGATCCGGATCGTCCACTGAAAGCCCCAGCGCATAATAGGCTCCAAGAGAGAACCCCATCACCCCGAGCCCCTGGCCCTCAGGGTTGACGCGTTCCCAAAGTAGATTAACCGCATCGGCGATATCGGCTTTAGCTTGCTCAGGATCCAGCTCACTACTAAGCAACTCGGCCTCTTTGATCGTCACTGCGACCTGCCCATGATAAAGATCCGGAGCACAAGCGATAAACCCCTCTCTGGCAAGTCGATCGCATACCCCCTTCATCGTGTCGTTTAATCCCCACCACGGGTGGAGAACTAAGACCCCCGGCCCCTTCCCACCACCAGGAACGGCAAGATATCCCTGGAACTGAGAACTTAGCATGTCACTACTCCTATCTACAACTGCTGTACTCGCTCCCGCCTAACGGTTGAGTTGAGGCGCGCGGCGGCTTACCCCGATAGCGGTACTGTTCAAGCCTAGAATCGAAAACGTGCCGCGATACAACTCGCGGCTGAAAGCCGCGTCGCCTCCGACGATTTGTT
>JAHELX010000648.1 GCA_024643945.1 Anaerolineales bacterium | reverse complement strand
GTGCGCACGGTACTGGCGGTGCGCACTTACCAGGATAAACCTGTGCCACCGGACGTCGTGCGGCGGATAGTCGAGGCCGGACGGCTGACGGCGAGCAGCATGAACGCTCAACCCTGGCATTTCGTTGTGGTCGAGGACCGCGACACGCTGCGCCAACTGGGCGCATTGGCGCGAACCGGGCCGTACATCGCGCAGGCACCCCTGGCGGTTGTCGTGGCGATCGAGGAGACGAGATTCGCGGTATCCGATGCGAGCCGCGCGATTCAATCTATGGTCTTGACGGCGTGGTCAGAAGGGGTGGGCTCGAACTGGGTGGGCTTCAGGGGGTTGACCGAGGTCAAGTCGCTCTTGGGCATCCCGGATGAGCTGGAGGTGCTGGCGATCGTCCCCTTCGGCTATCCGGCGCGGGCCATCGGCCGGGGTAAGAAGCAGCGCAAGTCCCCCTCCGAGGTAGCCCACCGCGAGCGGTTCGGACAGCCCTTTGAATGACGCGGCGGATGAGGTGACTGGTTACCTCTTTCCAAAAGCAACCGGCTCATGTTCGGCACAAGTGCTCTTGCCGGACCACAGTCCGGGGATGAGACGGTGGACTGTGGTCCACCGCGAGCGGCTGCACTTGTGCCGAACATGAGCCAAGCAGCCAAGGAGAAAAAGAACATGGCGGAGAAGGCTACGTCTGATTGGTGGCTGGGATCGACCGCCTGCTGGACGGCAGCCGTGCGGGCGCAAGAGAGCGCGCGGGAGGGTCGCCTGTTCGACGATCCCTGGGCAGCCGCCCTGGCGGGGAAGGAGGGTGCGGAGTGGATTGAGCCTCGGTCGGCAGATAGCGTGGTACCAATGGTCATACGCACACGCTTTTTCGATGACTTCCTGCAACGCATTACCCTCCAGAGTGCGATCCGGCAGGTGGTGCTGATGGCTGCGGGCCTGGATACGCGCGCATTTCGGCTCAACTGGCCTGAAGGGACGCGGCTCTTCGAGCTGGATCAGTCTCCGGTCTTGAAGTACAAAGAGCAGGTTCTGCGTTCCGCTGGCGCACGGCCGGCCTGCGAGCGGCAGACGATCGAAGCGGATCTGACCGGTCCCTGGAAAGAGAGGCTCGTCAAGGCCGGTTTCGATGCGCAACACCCCTCCGGCTGGCTGCTTGAGGGATTTCTCTTTTACCTCCCCAACGAGAGCGTTATGCATCTCCTGGACGAGGTAACCAGCCTGGCTGCGCCCGGGAGCTGGATGGGCTTTGACGTCATCAACAGCACCATGCTGACTTCTCCATTGACGCGGCAATGGGTCGAAATGCAGGCCAATTCGGGTGCGCCCTGGGTAGGCACGATGGACGATCCGGAGGGGTTTCTGGCCGCGCGCGGCTGGAAGGCCAGCCTGACCCAGGCCGGCGCGCAGGACGCAAACTATGGCCGCTGGCCCTATCCCGTCATCCCCACCACGATGCCTGACATGCCGCACAACTGGTTTGTGATCGGCCAGAAGGAATGACCCAAATTGCCTGAGGATTCATCCTCAGGCTGAAAGCTAAAGCCAGTTGAAACAGGCTAAACCTGAGCAAAGATGCGTTCATCTCCAATCCATGAAATCATAGCTACTTTTCGTGCGCCTGACCGGGGTCGGTATCCCGAGCTTGCCGGTTACACACGCGACGAACTGTATGAAGATTGCTTCGGCGGCGGCGGGTTGTATCTTGCGGCGCGGATGACACGCACGATGGATCTGCGTGCAGACAACATCGTGCTCGACCTCGGTTGTGGCAAAGGTGCAACCTCGCTCTTCCTGGCAAAACACTTTGAGCTGAAGGTGATTGCCGTCGATTTGTGGACATCAGCCACATTCCTCAACCAGAAGTTCACCACACGCGGCTATCGTGATCGGATTGTACCGCTACAGATGGATATAACGCACGCGTTACCGTTTGCGGAAGATTACTTTGACGCAATCTTCTGCATGAATTCGTTCAACTTCTACGGCGGTAATGTCGAGTTCCTGCGCCATTTGCTCAAGCATTTGAAGCCGGGTGGACAACTTTGCATCGGCTCGGAAGTGCTGACGGTCGAATTCACTGAAGAGCAGCTACAGAACCCACCCTCTGTGTACGCCTTCAAACTGCCGCCACCGAACGAGACGGTGGACGTATTTGAAGGCGACTTCAAGAAACAGCATACGCCGGGCTGGTGGCGCGAACTGCTGGAGAATTCAGGATTGCTACGGGTAGAGTACTGCCAGGAACTGGACGATGCGGATGTGCTGTATGAAGAGTTGGTGCGATATGAGTATGAACACAACACTGATCCATTCGATGTCGAGATGTGTCTCGCTCAGATGGAATGGGGGCGCACCAACCAGCCACGCAAATCGTTGTTTGTCTTGACGGCTCGCAAACGGGGGTCCGAGATTGGAAAAGATAGTAATCAGAATTCTGCAACCGGGTGACGAGCCGGCATTAGAGGCTTTCTTGTTGCCGCGGGTTGAGTCGTCTATGTTTCTGGTTGGCAACATGCGAGCCGTTGGCCTGGTAGACCACGGTGCACCTTACCAGGGAACCTACGCCGCCGCCTTCGAAAGGGGAGAAATCACCGGCGTTGCGGCGCATTACTGGAATCAAAACCTCGTCTTCCAGGCGCCAGCCTGTCTGGATGCGTTATGGGCAGCAGCCGTTGAAGCGTCTGGGCGTCCTGTGAAAGGGTTGATAGGGCCCAGCGACCAGGTGGGTGTGGCGAAAGAGGCGCTCGACATTGGTGATTCTAACCTTCAGATGGATGAAACTGAGAGACTCTATAGTCTCAAGCTGGAAGAGCTGGTTGTGCCGGGGAATTTGAATTCGGGGGAAGTGCAGGGGCGGTGAATTGAGTTTCGGGATGTTGAGCTGGTCACAAGATGGAGGATTGCCTTCGCTCTTGAAGCACTTGGGGAGGAAGACGGTCCCCAGTTGCGAGAGGAATGTCGAGTCTCCATTGAGCGCTCGTTGAATGAAAAGCGCACCTGGGTACTGGAAGCGCAGGGCGAGCCAGTGTCTTGCAGTTCATTCAATACGGCGATACAGGAAGCGGTTCAGGTGGGCGGCGTCCACACGCCGCCCACGCTGCGCCGGCGAGGCTATGGTCGTGCCGTCGTCGCAGCTTCGCTGCTGGATGCGCGGGCCGAAGGAGTTGAAAGAGCCATTCTGTTCACAGGTAGGGATAATATCCCTGCTCACAAGGCTTATGAAGCATTGGGGTTTCAGCCTATTGGCAGTTATCGTCTAGTGCTACTGAACACGCCGCTGGAGCCCGGCGTGGGATGAGCCGGAGGGCGTCGAAGTTTTGGGTGTGTTGTTGGAGGAATAGGAGTATAGAATGCTTACAATCAGTAACATCTACGGGCACGGCTTTGACTATCGTCAACTTTCAAAGCTAGAGACGGTGGGTTTCAGAATACGTCCCCAAGTCTCTACGTATATGGGCTCTCAGATATGTCGCTTCATTGATTTCGAAGAGGGACCCTGCCTCGAGGTGATCGAAGTCGAGGATGATAAGCAGTATCTTGACTTTGTGCCCGACGGAATGAGGCCTTACTGTCCAGGCATCTCCCTCGCCCTCTCCCGAGGATCAGGAACAACGATTAGAGATTTCGAACGGGAGTTCCATCACCTGCACCCCTACGCTTTGCACGTGAACTACGACGGGAGCACAGACCCGAAGGGGCTAGGGTGGAATTACCTCAACTTTGCGACACCAATCGTTCCAGATACCTTCATCTGGTTAACTGCGTTTGACGACCCCAGGCCAGTCAGGGAGTACGATACCAATCAGCCCAATCGGGTGAAAGGCATCACGGGCCTGGTGTTTGATCTAGGGGGCGAAAGTGTCCAGAGGCTCTCGCAGCTAGTCAAAGCAGACACAGGCGAAGGGG
>JAHELX010000647.1 GCA_024643945.1 Anaerolineales bacterium | reverse complement strand
GAGGTTGCCGAGCTGGATATCCAGCTCGAAGACGGGAAGGTTCGCACCTACCGCGCGAAGGTAAAGGTCTCCTTCAAGTACGAGGGTGGCGACTGAGCCGGATCCCAATCGGGCAGCCTCTCTGCGGAGGCTGCCCGATACGGTCTCACATATGATACAAGGTTTTCAATTAGCAGTTGTCTTAGTTATGGAGGTTGAACAATGGAAATCCCTAAAATAATGCGGGCCATGGTGCTGGAAGCACCGAGACAACCGCTGCGGGCGAGGGAAGTGCCTGTTCCGAAGCCCAATCCAGAACAGGTCCTGATTCAGATTCACGCCTGTGGGGTATGCCGTACCGATTTACACATCGTGGATGGCGAACTCACAGAGCCGAAATTGCCCCTGATCCCTGGACATCAAATCGTAGGTACCGTGGTTCGGACTGGCGACCATGTCGAACAGTTTAACCTGGGAGACCGGATTGGAGTGCCCTGGCTGGGCTATACCGACGGCACGTGCCGTTACTGTCTGCGAGGTCAGGAGAATTTGTGCGACCACCCACTTTTTACCGGTTACACCATCGATGGCGGCTATGCTGAGTACACGGTAGCAGATCAACGCTACTGCTTTCCGCTGCCGGAGTCTTACACTGACACGGAAGTCGCTCCACTATTGTGTGCCGGGCTGATTGGGTACCGAACCTACCGCTTGGCGGGAGAACGCGTGGAGCGCCTGGGGATTTATGGGTTTGGTGCCGCGGCGCATATCGTTGCCCAAGTAGCGAAACACCAGGGGAAACGTATCTACGCCTTCACCAGGCCGGGCGACACCCAGGGGCAAGAGTTTGCGCGCCGGCTGGGGGCCGTCTGGGCCGGCGATTCGACTGAGCAGCCGCCGGACGAGCTGGATGCCGCCCTTATTTTTGCGCCGGTCGGCCCGCTGGTGGTGGAAGCACTAAAGGCAACGGCTAAAGGCGGGGTGGTTGTGAGCGGCGGCATTCATATGAGTGACATTCCCTCTTTTCCTTACAGCCTCCTGTGGGAAGAGCGGATTATCCGCTCGGTGGCCAATCTGACGCGCCGGGATGGTGAGGAGTTTCTGGAAATCGCACCGAAAGTGCCGGTAAAAACCGAGGTGCAAACCTTCCCGCTGGAGCAGGCTAACGAGGCCCTGAATCGCTTGCGCGGGGGACAAATCCAGGGCGCTGCAGTCCTGGAGATTTCCCCTGACCATTGAGCCGGAGCGCTGCTTATGCTAGCCAGTGCTCCTTGGATGTTACTTTGTACTTGTCCAATAATGACTTTGCACTTCAATCGACAAATCGAGCGTAAACTGATTGCAAATGTGGCAAGTTATTTCTGGACAAGTGCTTTGGAGGTTACTGATGAAAGTCGGAGTAGTTGGCCCCACCGGGGTGCTTGGCCGCGCCCTCGTTCCCTTGCTTCTGCAACAGGGGCACGCCGTACGCGCCTTGGCCAGATCTGTCCAAAAAGCATACACGCTATTTCCTCGAAATGTTGAGATCTTGGAATGCGATTTGCTCTCACCTGATCTCGAGGAACGTCTACCCTCCCTGCTAAAGAGTTGTGACGCGGTAGTACACATCGCTACCGCTATCCCGCGTGATTTCACGGCACCTGGGGCCTGGGACGCGACCGCCCGTTTGCGTACCGAAGGAACAGAGCGGTTGCTCAAGGCATCGCTTGAAGTAGGGGCAGAGCGCTATATCCAACAAAGTATCGCGCTGGCATATCCTGATCACGGCGACGATTGGATTACCGAAGATGTTCCCCTCGATTCATCCCCAGGCCGCGCTCTAATTTGTGGTCCGGTCATAGCGATGGAAACCATGGTGCGTGAAACGCCGTTGGTTAAGCTTCAGTGGTGTATACTGCGCGGAGGCAGGTTTGTGGGAAAAGGTACTTTTCAAGAACGTACCATTGAGAATCTGCGAGCACGCCAGGAGCGCGTGCCCTGCGACGGCAGCAGCTTCCTTTCCCTCATTCACGTGGAGGACATGGCAAGTTCAATTGCCGCCGCACTCGTGAAGACACCAGCCGGCTCAACATTCAATATTGTGGACGAACCGATCCGGCAGGGCGAATATCTTGACCGTTTGGCCGCTTTGGTAGGAGCCCCTAAACCACGACGTGATCCAAACTTAGCCTGCCCTCCATCACAGCGGTGCAGCAATCAGGCTGCCAAAGCGGTGCTGGGGTGGAAGCCGACACACGGGATATTTCCTGAAAAGTAGGCCATTGAGTACAACCCATCATCCGAGACTAAGGCAACGGTTGTTTCATCTGGGCTAAACGAGCGGGCTCTGTCATACGCGGCCACCTGGCGACTTGCGGTCTGGTCAGCATTTGGCTAGCAGGCCTGGGAGACAGGTTGCTCTCAACCATCTCTTGGATCTGGATGACTTGCCCATCGCTCGCGGTCAAACCGCCGTCATCGGTTACTGTCAAGGCGACCTGGTAGCTGCCGGCCCGGGTATAGACGTGAGTGACAGTGATCCCGCTGCCGGTGGTCCCATCGTCGAAGACCCAAGCATAATCCACGATGCTCCCGTCACTATCGCTAGAACTGCTTCCGCTGAATGTGATGGACTCACCTACCTGGGCCGTCGCTGGGCCTTGGATGATGGCCACAGGCGGCAGGTTGACCGGGACGGGTTCCTCGATCTGGACCGCCAACGTCGCACTGTCGCTCAAGCCGCCATCGTCAGTCACCGTCAGGGTAACCTGGTAGCTGCCGGCCTGGGTGTAGACGTGAGCCACCTTGGCCTTGTCCTCAGTGGCTCCATCGCCGAAGTCCCACTCATACTTGACAATGCTGCCATCACTGTCACTGGAGCCGCTCCCCCTGAAGGCGAGCGTCTCCCCTACCAGACCGTGGGATGGACCCTCGATCACCGCCGTCGGTGGCTGATTGACGGCTGGTTCCTCGATCTGGACCGCCAACGTCGCGCTGTCGCTCAAGTCGCCGTCGTCGGTCACCGTCAGGGTCACCTGGTAGCGTCCGGCTTTGCTGTAGCTGTGGCTCACCTTGACCTGGTCCTCGGTGGTTCCATCCCCGAAGTCCCAGGCATACTTGACGATGACCCCATCACTGTCGCTGGAGCCGCTCCCACTGAAGGTGAGTGCCTCTCCCACCAGACCGCTAGCCGGGCCCTCGATGACCGCCCTCGGCGGCTGGTTGATGGCGTACACCTCCACCGTCGCCGTATCACTGCCCTGGGCACCGTCTTTGTCAGTGACGGTCAGCCTGGCGGTGTAGCTGCCGGCCTGCGCGTACATGTGGCTGACGATCGGGCCGCTGCCGCTCGTTCCGTCGCCGAAGTCCCAGCGATAGCTCAGCCCGGTCTGGTCAATCAGCCCCGGGTCGGCGGCGGTGCCCGCCATGCTGATCGGGCTGCCCACCTGCCCGGTGTAGGGGCCACCCGCCTCTGCCGCCGGCGCCACGTTGTTCACCTCCACCCGGGTGGTCGCAATCTGGCTCGCCCCCTTGTCGTCCGTCACCCGCAGAGCCACTGTGACCGTCGCCGGACCATCGGGATAGCTGGTCTGGGGCGTCTGTCCGGTGGCATCGACGGTGAAAGCCTGGCCATCGTAGTTGAAGTCCCACTCGTAGCGCACGATGGGCCCATCCGGATCTCTCGAGCCGCGCCCATCCAGGGTGAGCGGGCTACCTTCGTTAACAGTATACGGCCCGCCGGGCACGGCCTGCGGCGGCTGGTTGGCCGTTTCTTCTTTCCGCCGCCAGCTCACTTCGATGCGGGCAGCGCCGGTGTGCTCGTAGTATTCCACCTTGACCCGGTGTTTGCCTTCGTCAATCTGGCGCTCCGCCTCGATCCGGCGCGAACTGGCATCGTTCCAACTGTCGATCAGCAGCGCATCGTCCACCCACAGCCGCACCC
>JAHELX010000646.1 GCA_024643945.1 Anaerolineales bacterium | reverse complement strand
GCTTGCAGACGGTCGCACAGTTCCTGGGACTGGTCTTGAGGCCGGGTGACGACTACCCGCCGGCCGGTCAGTTCCTGACTCATCCGATGGTCTCCAATCCTGGCGCAGCTCGCCCAGGCAAATTTATCGCGCTGGCGCCCTGGGCCAGGGCTTCCTGCGCCAGGCGGTAGCCCAATTGCTCTGGCTCATCAGGCGACCCATCAGCGGCGACGCGCACCACCTGCCGCCCGTCGAGGCTGGCAACCAGCCCCCGCAGCCGGAGCACAACTCCATTGTGTTTCCCCGCCTGCCCATCGGTCCCCTTGGGAGACCTACAATCTGCGTAGGCAGCGACAGGCGCTGCACAGCCACCCCCCAGCCCATTCAAAAAGGCACGCTCGGCGGTGACGGCCGACCAGGTCAGCCGGTGGTGGATGGCGCGCAACAGAGACAACGTCGCCCGATCATCCGCCCGGCATTGGACAGCCAGGGCACCCTGGGCCGGGGCCGGCAGCATCACATCCAGGGGGAGTCGCTGCGTGATGTGCTGCTCCAGTTCCAGGCGGGCCAGGCCGGCGGCGGCCAACACCACCGCGTCATAAGCATTGGTGGCGGCTTTGCGCAATCTCGTATCTACGTTGCCGCGCAAGGGGAGGATCTGCGCATCAGGACGAGCCGCCAGGATTTGCGCTGCCCGCCGGGGGCTGCTGGTACCAATGCGGGGGTTGGAGGGCAGCTCCGCCAGCGGTAAGCCATGCCGGGAAACAAGCACGTCCTGGACATCGGCGCGCTCCAGCACGGCACCGATGGTCAGGCCCTCGCTCGCGGCGATGGGCAGGTCCTTGAAGCTGTGAACCGCCAGATCTATCTCGCCCGCATGCAGAGCGGCTTCAATCTCAGCCGTGAAAAGGCCCTTGCCGCCGATTTCGGGCAAGGGACGGTTGAGTTCACGGTCGCCCCGGGTAGTGTAGACTTTGATCTCGGTCTGCAGACCCGGCCACGCGGCATGCAATGCAGCCGCCACGAAATCGGCCTGCCAGCGGGCCAGCCGGCTTGGGCGGGTTCCGAGGACCAGCGTGCGTACAGAGATGTCCCCAGTAGATGAAAAAATTGACGCTACAGGCGTCTCGTCAGACACATTTCCTCCTGACTACGTAAAACGTAAGGCGTGAAACGTAAAACGTGAAACGTCAACTGTAAGGCGTAAAGCGTGATATGTCAGGTGTAATGGTTACGTTTCACGTTTCACGTTTCACGTCTTAATCTCCAGATCAAATAGCTCGCGCACTACGCCAGTATAGAGATAGCTATCACCTTGCGTGGCACATTGTTTCAAGCGGACCGTGGGCTCGTGCAGGAGCTTGTTGACCAATCCATGGGCCAGGGCGCGGACGGCCTCTTGTTCCTGGTCGCTCAGATCTCCCAGGCGGCGCAAAGCTTTGTCAAGTTCTTGTGCTTTGATTACCTCGGCTCGTCGGCGCAAGTCGGCGATAGTGGGCACGACGTCAAGGGCGTGGAACCAGGTCATAAAGTTGGTCGCCTCTTCAGTGGCGATAGCCTCGACCTGCGGAATCTCCCGCTGACGCGCCTCAAGATTGCCGTTGACAACATCCTGCAGATCATCAATGTCAAACAAGCGGACACCGGGAATGTCGGCCACGGTTGGGTCGGTGTCCCGGGGAACAGCGATGTCTATGATGAGCATCGAGCGTTCCGAGCGGTCGGCCATCGCCCTTATCACCTTTTGGGGCGTGACGAGGATGTGAGGAGCATCGGTAGCAGTGACGACGATATCGGCCCGGGCCAGGGCCTCAGCCTGGCGATCGAAGGTCATCGCCTCGCCGTTGAACTCACGGGCCAGCCTCAATGCCCGATCGTAGGTGCGGTTAGCTACGATGATACCGCTCGCTCCCCGGGCCATCAAGGTACGGGCGGCGATTTGCCCCATCTCGCCAGCACCCATCACCAGCACCACCCGGCCATCGAGAGACCCCATCTCCTTCTCCGCCAGGGTGGCTGCTGCGGAGGGAACCGAAGTGGCATATTGGCTGATGGCAGTCTCGGTGCGAGCGCGCTTGCCAGCCTGAATGGCATAACGGAAGAGAGTATTGAGCACGGGACCCGTGGCGTGGCGGCTGAGAGCGGTCTGGTAGGCGTCTGTCACCTGCCCCAAGATTTGTGGCTCGCCGACCACCATCGAATCGAGGCCACACGCGACTCGTGTCAGATGGCTTACAGCCTCGGCATCGGATTTGATATAAAGTGAATCGACGAATTCCTCAACCGGCACCTGGCGGTTTTGGCTGAGGAACTGGATCAGCGTCTCACGCCCCTGGTGGATGTCGTCGGCCACGGCGTAAATTTCCAGTCGGTTGCACGTAGACAGGATGACACCTTCGGGTAGAAGGGTAGGGCCGTGTCCGTTGGACCTACCGAAGCGGGTAAGTTCATCCGTTAGCTCAGTGCCGCCAATGGCAAGGCGCTCGCGTAAGGCAATCGGTGCGGTGGTGTGATTGACGCCGATCAGTAGGATATGGCTGCTCAAGCTGTGGCTCCTTTGCACTTGTTCATCAATAACCCCGCACTTTGGAACAGAAATTAGGCGTAAAACTGCCACAAAAGTACCAAGTTGTTTTTGAACAAGTACTTTGCATCACGATTTAGGGGATGTGGGCTTGGCCCAGGGCAGTTTCCACGTGTGTAGTTTAGCACAAACCCCCCCGATTTGCATTAAAGGGAAATTAGAAAAATCTGCTTTTAAAAATTGACTTTTGTTCAGATTTAAATATAGGTTCTGTTCACAATGCAGGCGATAACATTCGCCCGGCAAGACGATCGTCTTGTAAGCCGGACGAATGTAGCCAGGTCTGGATCAGAAAGCGTAACCCTGGATGGGTTAAGACACTTTGACCATGATAACTTACCTTCATAATAGCTGCAATTGGCCTGTTTGTCCTTATCTTTGGTTTAAGCCCCGCTTAAGAGAACCTTAAGATATGTCTCATTGGGTAACAAAATCGAAGTCTGCCCATCCTCCCCAAGGCTTCAATGTAACGACACCCGCAAATTGGGTTATGAGTGCTGGGGAAGATAGCGTCTCACCTTCGGCCAAACTCGCGAGCGAGTTGGGCAGCGCTGAGATGAAGCATAGTGGGACGACCGTGAGGGCAAGTTCGCGGGGCGCTGCAACGCTCCAGGCTGTGGATGAGCTCTTGCATTTCGTGGGGCGAAAGGGTCTGGCCGGCTTTGACCGCGGCACGTTTACAGACGGTCACGATCAGCCGCTCATCGGACTGGCGGGAGAGAGGCACAGCACCTTCGGCCAGTTCAGCCAGAATATCGACCAGGGCGGTAGCGGGATCGGACTTGAGAAGGATTTCGGGCACGGCGCGCAGGCGGTAGGTGGTCCCGCCAAAAGGCTCGACGGCGAAACCAATCTGGGCCAGGGTGTCAGCTTCGGCGTCAAGGACAGCGGTCTGGGCCGGAGTGAGTTCCAGCGTCAGTGGCTCCAGCAGTTGCTGAGTGGGAACCTGGGCGCTGATCAGGCTGGCCTGCATTTGCTCGTAAAGTACCCGCTCGTGGGCAGCGTGCTGGTCCACCAGGTACAAGCCGTCGGGACCCTCGGTGACGATGTAAGTTTGGGCCACCTGACCCACGACACGCAGCAAAGGTAACCCTTCGGCACCAGGCCGAAAGCTGGTCGTCTCGTCATCGGTCAGGGTACGCTGGGCCTCGAAGCCAAGCTGGGCGGCGGTGTGGCCACCCGCGGCGGCCAGCCGTCGCCAGCGTTCGGCCTCGCCAGCGGCCGCCGTGGTATCGTGAGCTGGGCTGGGTCTGAATCCAACCCCTATCTGCGGCACCGGGGCAGCGGCCGTCACTGTACTGCGCACCGCCTTTTGGACGGCGCTAAACACCCGGTGCTGGT
>JAHELX010000645.1 GCA_024643945.1 Anaerolineales bacterium | reverse complement strand
GATGAGATTCCATAGGACGGCGCTCAACAGTGCAGCCAGGATCACCTCGATGGAGATCGTTCCCGGGGCGACGATGTCCTCCCCGATGGTTTTGGCCACTGCGACACCAAAGACAAAGGGACCACAAAACTCAGCGATCGCTGTCATGATTAGCGCCATCCGGGGTGGCAGCGCCCGTGAGGAGATCATCGTAGCCACAATGTTGCTGGAGTCATGGAATCCGTTCAGGAAGTCAAAGATGAGGGCGATGACCACCAATACGATGATGAGAGTCAACTTCTGCTCCTTGTACTTCTTTGTACTCGGGGTTCGATCAAGTCATCTTGACGACGATGTCGGCGATGATATTGCCGGCTTCATCACCTCGGTCGGCGGCATTGCTCAGATGACGATAAACCTCCCGCATTTTCAGCATCTGTACCACATGGCCCACATCCTCGGGACCCTTGAACAACTCGGCTACAGCTTCGCGGTAGACGTGTTCTACCCGGTTCTCCAGCGCCTTGGCCCGCTGGGCATGCTCACTGGCTACGCGGGGATGATCTTTGAGTCGCTGCACCCCCATGTGAATCTCAAACGCAGCGTCGCGCAGGAGCGAGGCCATGCGACGCATGTAAAGAGTAGGCTCGACACTCAGAATTTCCATCTCATCCACAGTGGTATTCGCATAATCTATCACGTCATCAATGGCTCGAGAGAGCGCGAAGATGTCTTCCCGGTCAATAGGGGTGATAAAGGTGCGTAGCAACTCGTCGATGAGGATACGGCGGACTTCGTCAGCTTCTTTCTCGGTGGCCGTAATCTGCTGAGCGGCCGAAGGATTCTGCTCGTCCATGTAAGCTTTGAGAAGATCCATGCCCTTAAGGGTGAGAGAGGCTTGCTCCAGCAACAACTTGACGAAGTTATCTTGGCGAGGCTTGAAGAAGTTACGAACGCTCATGGGTCCTTCCTTCCTGGGCCGGTTGTCAGCTTTAGTGATTAGTTCGAGAGAATTTTCGTATTGTACCAACGATGGTTGGGTTCAGCAAGTCACAAAAAATTAAAGCTGCCAGTGGCCAGGGCACGTCTTGATTTGCCAGGCGAAGCGACGACGTGCACTCCGGTTGCCTCGTTTAGGTTCCCATACACACCGCGGTATGCCGGTGGCAAGATGGCTGCCAAACGATACATAGCTTCGTCGGTCATCGCTCGGAGCAGGGCGCGCCGTACTTGTTCCCCGCCAGGGTCCAGCCGAAACGGTTTGCCAATCGCAATCCGCACAGGGGCACGGCGTAATCGCCGCCAATAATGGCCCGCATGCTCACTGCCGGTGATGGCCACCGGAATAAGGGGAGAGTCAGTGCGGACAGCAATGAGGGCCATCCCCTCTTTGCCCCGTTGCAAGCTGTAGGTCGAACTGCGTGTACCCTCGGGAGCCATCAACAGCACCCCCTCTTCCCAGAGTACCCGAAACGCCTGGCGCAGGGCGCGTTTGTCGACCTGGCCACGTCGGATGGGAAAAGCGCCATACGCCCTTGCCAAAATGCCAATCAGCGGTAAGTCGAAGACCTCGATCTTAGACATCGGTGTCACCGCCCTGGGAAAGATGCCAACGACGATGAACGGGTCCAGCGCGTCAACGTGGTTGATCATTAAGATGAGGGGGCCTGTCGGGGGCACGTTCTCCTTTCCCAAGACCTCGAGTCTGAACAACAGCAAATACAGAAAACGTAGCAGAGCGTTAATCAGCTTCCGTCGCATTCCACATCCCTTACTCTATGCTGGGTCCGACAGCAGAGGCTCGATCTGAACCATCACCTCATCTATATCCAGTCCATCAGTATCAATGATAATAGCATCGTCAGCCGGGCGAAGTGGCGCATAGGGGCGCTGGCTGTCAATCTGGTCACGGCGATGCATCGAGACCAGCACCTCCTGGTAGGTCACGTTCTCACCTCGTGCCTGGCACTCCTGGTAACGACGGCGCGCCCGCTCCTCTACCGAGGCCTGCATGTAGAGTTTCAGATCGGCGTCGGGCAATACGACCGTACCAATGTCACGCCCCACCATCACGATGCGGCCTTTGGCCGCAATACGCCGCTGCTGATCGGTGAGGGTGCGCCGCACACCGCGATAGGCCGACACCGGAGACACGGCGGCATCCACGGCTGGCTGACGAATGGACCAGGTCACATCCTGCCCGTCGACGTAAACGTCATACTGGCGACCATCATCCTGCGTCGGTGGTGTCACCTCTATCACCAACAACTCGGCCAACGCCGTCACGGCTGTCTCATCGTCGATGGGGATTCCTCGCTCAAGAGCGGCCCAGGTCACCGCCCGGTACATAATGCCTGTGTCAAAATACGTATAACCAAGGCGCCGGGCAAGGATACCTCCCACGGTGCTCTTGCCCGACGCTGCTGCTCCATCAATTGCAATCACAGATGGTCGAGTCAATGAGTTACCTCTTGCGTGCCGGAGGTTTCTTCCGACGCGTGGATTTTGAGTTGGCCGGGCGGCCTGCCGGTTTGGCACGGGAGGTACGAGCACGTGAACTGGCTGTGCTGGCAGCCGCCCGTAAGGCATTCACTTCAGTCTGCGTCAGATGCCGCCAGGCCCCCACCCTAAGACGCCCCAGTTTCAGAGGGCCGATCCTGCTACGGATGAGGCGGCAAGCGGGATGTCCCAATGCCGCCGCCATCCGTCGAATCTGCCGTTTGCGCCCTTCGTGCATAATTACCCTCAGCCAAGTGCCATCCTTTCCCTGGCAAGCCCCTCGTTCGATGCGCAGACGCTCTACCCGGCAGGGTGCAGCAGAGACTCCGTCCAGCAACACGCTACCACGCCGCCACTTGATTAGGGTGGGATCCGAAGGATGGCCTTCCACGAGGACTTCATATTCCTTCTCGTGGCCGTAGCGCGGATGCGTCATCTGGTGAGCCAGTTCGCCATCGTTAGTCAGCAATATTAGCCCCTCGCTATTTAGATCCAACCGGCCGACAGGGAAGACACGAGCCTCTATGTTCACCAGATCAGTCACGGTGCGCCGACCTCGCGCATCCTCCACGGCCGACAAGACGCCCCGCGGCTTGTTGAGCATTACGTAAACTAACTCCTCGGCCACAATCGGCAGTCGCTCGCCGTCCACGGCGATCACGTCCTGACCTGGCACCACCCGCGTTCCCAGCTCGGTGACAATTCGACCGTTGACGCTGACCCGTCCGGCCACGATCAATTCTTCGGCTGCCCGCCGCGAGGCGACACCGGCCCGGGCCAGCACTTTTTGCAGTCGCTCGCCTGCTTGTGCCATCAACGAATCCTACGCCCCGGTGCGACATTGTGCCGGGCGGCAGCACCCGCCCCCAGCAGCAACAGCACCAATCCCAATGCCAGCCAACCCGGCACCGAGGTATGGGCAACCCCAGTGACAGGCAATTCGCCAGGAGGCATCACTGTGGACGTCGCCAACGCCGTGCCACTGGGTGAGACACTCGTCGCTGTAATGGCCGTACTGGGTGTCCCACCGCCCATGCCAACCGGCGTTCCACCCATCCCCGGCCTGCCCTCTTCCCCGGCGGCGGCAGTCGTCGTGCTGGTAACACCAAGCATCCCTACGCCTCCCTCGGCTGGCGTTTCGCCTGCTCCCGGCGTGCCTTCGAGTTCGGTGATGGCCGTCGCGGAGAAAGTGGCACCAGGCGTCCCCCCACCAACTCCCCCGGCTGACGTTTCGCCTGCTCCCGGTGTACCTTTGACCTCGGTGATGGCCGTCGCAGAGAGAGCGGCACCAGGCGTTCCCTCACCAACTCCCCCGTCTGGCGTTTCACCTGCTCCCGGTGTACCTTTGACCTCGGTGATGGCCGTCGCAGAGAGAGTGGCCCCAGGCGTTACCTCGCCGACAGGGGGTGTGCCCGGCGTCTCACCACCGCCTGCGC
>JAHELX010000644.1 GCA_024643945.1 Anaerolineales bacterium | reverse complement strand
GTATCGGCCGGTGTGAGAGTCTCAGGGCTGCAGAAGGGGTCGTCCGGCTCCGATTGGGCTATCTCGGCGGCCTGTCCCGGCGAGGAGTCAGCGGTTGGCCGCTGGGCCCGCAGTTCGTTAAAGAGGGCACCCTCCATTGTCAGCAGGTTGGTCACTTTGATGATGTATTGCTCTTCGACAGCTTCTATCGTTCCGAATCGCTCTGTGATCCACGCTCGCATCGTCTCCGGCGGGACGACTTGTCCGACCGTGCTGCTGAGGTGAAAGATGCGCCCAAAGCGAGCCTGGCGTTCGTCGGGTAGACTAAAGACGATGTCGGCCAGACTGAAGATGCTGGGTAACGAATTGGTGGACGAGGAAACGTTCTGCTCGTCAGTAAGGGCTTGCATGGTCAAATCCTGATTTGCCTCTGGGGGGGAACTCAACCTTTACGCTTCTCACCTGTCTTTCGTATCAAGCTGCTGGGAAGCTGCCTGGTCTTGGGCGTGGAAGGCACGGGCGCGGGCGTAGAGTTCCGCGTATTTGCGAGCTGATCTTGCCCAGGAAAAGTCTTGTTGCATACACCGGATCTGTAGCTCGCGCCAGATGTCTCGGTGGCGAAAAGCCTCTACGGCGCGCACCAGAGCAGTGTAAAGCGCCATCGAGTCGTAGGGCCCAAAGACGAAGCCGGTACCTTCTCCGCTCGCCGGATCATAGTCACTCACGGTGTCAGCCAGTCCTCCGACGGCACGCACGACCGGGACGCTGCCGTAGCGCATGGCAATCATCTGCCCCAGGCCACAGGGCTCAAAACGGGAGGGCATCAGGAAGATGTCGGCGCCGGCGTAAATGCGCGATGCCAGGGAAGCGTTGAAGGTAAGAAAGACGCCAACCTGCCCAGGATAGCGATTGGATAGATCTATGAAGAAATCGTGGTAACGTTGCTCCCCGGTGCCGAGCAATACAAATTGCGCTCCCAGGTGTCGCAACACGGGCTCAACCATAGAAGTAATGAGATCGAAGCCTTTTTGATCGGTCAGCCGGGCGATGATGCCAATCACCGGCAGGTCTGGATCTTGATACAGACCCGCCTCGCGCTGCAAAGCCAGCTTATTCTGCACGCGCCGGTCCAGACTTTCCAACGTGTAGTTGGCCTCTAAGTAGGGGTCGGTGTCCGGGTTGAACTCGTCTACGTCGATGCCATTCAGGATTCCGAACAGCCGATCACGCCGGCTACGCAGCAGCGGGTCCAGCTTTTCGCCAAATTCAGGCGCTAGAATCTCACGGGCGTAGGTTTCGCTGACGGTGCTGATCACGTCGGCGAAGAGGATGCCCCGCGCCATAAAGTCCACCACCTCGTTCAAGTCTCGCGTTTCTGGATGGGCAATGAAACCATATTCATCAATGCCGGCGATTTCCAGCACCCGGTAGCCGAAGATACCCTGGTAGGCCAGGTTGTGAATGGTGTAGACGCTGGCAACATCGGCAAAAAATGGGTCATCAGCATAGATGGTTTTGAGCCAATTGGGGATGAGCGCCGTGTGCCAATCGTGGCAGTGAATGATGTCGGGCTGCCAGGCCAGGCGCTTAATTCCCTCCAGTGCGCCCCGGCAAAACAAGATAAAGCGTTCCGCATCGTCGGGATACATGTAAATGCCGTCCCGATCAAAATACCGGGCGTTTTCCACCATGTAGACCGGCACGTCGCTGCGGTCCAGGGTAGTTTGCATCAATCCAGCCCGTTCCGTCCGGTTGTCCATAGGGACAGGGAAAGCATCGATGCTGGACGTCAGGTTGAAGCGATCGGGGCGGATGCGCCCATAGCGGGGCATCGCCACTCGAACGTCGTGCCCCAGGGCGCGGATGGCCTTGGGCAACGATCCAGCCACGTCAGCCAACCCCCCCGTCTTGGCGAAGGGAACAACTTCGGCGGCCAGGAACAGAATCTTGAGCGGGGTTTGTAACTCTCCTTCTTCCGGACTCTCGTGATCACTCTGCTGCGGCATACACTTACCTCTGGTGTAAAACGTGAAACGTAAGGCGTAAAACGTAAAACGTGAGGAACTCTTACGCACTATGTCTTACGTTTCACGTTTCACATTTTACGCAGTACGCTTTATATTTCATCGCTCTCACCGAGCACTCTGCGCCAATTACGCCTGCATCCTAACATAACGATTATAAAATGTCAACTCATTACCCTACACCATGTCATTCTGAGAAGCGAAGTACCCCGCACGGGGTACGAGGCGACGAGGTCCGTCCTGCCTGCACCTGGGCCGAAGGGAATCCCTTGATACGCGGCCTGAAGGTAGGCAACTTGGCCAATCCTGACGCAACGACTCCGACCTCTGACCAGACAATCTGGACTTGCCCGCCAAGTCTTCAGGGATTTCTCGCCTTCGGCTCGAAATGACATGGAGTGTAGGGTAACGAGAAATGTCGAGCGATTTGCCTATGGACTTGTAAAGAAATGAGTTCCGATTTTCCACGATTGGAGTCCGGGCAAAAATCGGAAGTTATTCTTTTACAGTTATTATGTATGCCAGTTTTCGATTAGAGCCGGCAACTCGCTGAGGGCGGTGATGGTGGCGTCAGGGACGATCGTGCCTCGGTGGTCATCGTTCGAGGCTGCTTCGTCAGCAGCGATCAGTATCCCGCGCATGCCCGCGTTATGCGCGCCCAAGATATCAGCATCCAGCGTGTCACCTACCATGACGACCGAGGCGGGCGATAAGTTCCAGCGGGAGAGGATCAGATCGAAGGGCTCGCGTAACGGTTTGCGGATTCCCAGGCCGGCCGAACTAAAGGTAGGTGAGAGCCAGGGGCGCAACTCCAGCCGGTTCACCAGGCGCTGGACGAAGGTGTCGTCGGTGGCGTTGGAGAGAAGGCCCAGCCGGTAGCCCTGCTGGAACAGGTGCTTGAGCGTCGCTTTGGCGTCCGGGTAGGCCTTCCAGGCGGCCTCCTCTGGCTCAAAATACACACGCACTGCCTCTGGCACCAAGGCGCCAGCCTCTGGCCGGGCCGCTACCTTTTGTAATGCCGCCCGCAGCGACTCGGCACAGGTTACTTCTCGATCGGTGCGATAGGCCACCTCGCGTCCGGCCCGGCGCTCGGCAATGAAGGCTTCGGCCAGCGCCGCCTCATCCAGTTTCACCCGCTTGCGGGTAAAGAACGCAACCATATTGGCCGCACCCCGGCCGACCACATCTCTCCAATCGCCGTCGAAGTACATCAACGTGCTGCCCAGATCGAAGATAATGCCGCGTATCGTCATGCCCTCACCGCCGCCAGCAATTTCTCCACCTGGTACTGAGATTTCTGTTCAGCCCGGCGCAACCCCTGAACGAGGCTGTAATCTGCAGCAATCTCCTTCGCCACCTTAGCTGCTGGACGAAGAGGGTCAGCACTAATTGCAACCGCTGCCAAGGTCAGCATCCACCACAACAGTTGCTCAAAAGCTTCCTGATTAAACCACAGAACGCCCTGGTAGCGATTCACCTGTAAGAATTGCTGTGTTTCGCCGTCTTTCAGCCAGGACTCTAGAACTTGGGACGCCTGTTTCTTTCCTGGAGCCGGCGTCTCGAACCAGCGCTGATGGGTGATGAGGAGTTTGATCAGTGTCACCCCCCGCCAGGCCGCCTCGTCGCTCAGTCCAAGATCTCGAAGCACGCCGGCGATGATTTTGCCCAGCAACCATTCATCCATCCAGCTACGGCTTTGCTGTTCAAAGTCCGAGTCGCTCACGATCTGCCCCAGCGCATGGGTGAACAGCCAGCCTAGTAGAGTCCCCCAGACGGATGGATCATCATTCAGATTCGCTGTCAAATAGTTGATGGCCGCCTCATATTTGCGGGAGCGGGGCGAGGGGAAGTGACTGGCCAGGACAGGCAGTTGCAGGATGGCTTCCAGCTTGTTCCGGATCTCTCGGGCAAGCGCT
>JAHELX010000080.1 GCA_024643945.1 Anaerolineales bacterium | reverse complement strand
CCGGTGCGGGCATAGAGCATGCCGGGGAAGTGATAATCGTCGGTGTACTTGGCGGCACCGGTGACCTTGTCTAAGGCGTCGGGGCGGGGCATGGGGCGGCCGACAACGTGGAAGTCTGGGGGCTGGGGGCTGGGGGCTGGGGGCTGAGGGCTGCCCGTCTCGGCTGCGTACCCCGTTTGGGGCACTTCGTCCCGCCTACGCGGGGCTTCGCCGCGCGGGCCGGGAGGGCCTGGGGACTGGGGATTGAGGCCCATTTGCTGGGCGGCGGACTGGATGGCGTTGAGGACGCTGGTGTAGCCGGTGCAGCGGCAATAGGTGTCTTTGAGGGCAGACTTGATGTCTTGATCGGTGACGGGCTGGCCGGATTGGGTCTTCTCGTCGAGGAGGGCGGCGGCGGTCATGATCAGGCCGGGGGTGCAGAAGCCACACTGGACGGCGCCGTGGTCGATGAAGGCTTGTTGGAGGGGATGGAGGCTGGGGAGAGGGACGTGGAGCGTGGAGCGTGGAGCGTAGAGCGTGCTCTCTCCCCTCTGGGCGGCCCACATAGGGGCGAGGCCTTCGATGGTGAGGACGTCGTGTCCCTGGGCTTTGAAGGCGGGGAAGATGCAGGAGTCGACGGGCTGGCCATCGACGAGGACGGTGCAAATGCCGCACTCGGCTTCGTTGCAGCCGATTTTGGTGCCGGTGAAGCCCAGGTCGTAGCGGAGCACTTCGGCCAGGAAGCGGGACTCGGGGATATCCAATTCTATAGGGTTGCCGTTGACGGTCATTTTCAAGATAGGCACTGGGTGGTCCTTTCTGGTGCGTGTTGCGTACTGCGTATTGCGTACTGCGTATTGCGTATCGCGTAAAAGGTAACTGGGGCTGTGGAAACCCCTGTATTGATCACTGCTCTGATTTCTTCTGCTTTGGCGTTGGCCTCAACCTACGGGAGGGTGGGCAGTGACGCCTATTTTACCTTCAGGCCTGGTGGTCGTCAACCAGGGGTATGGTCAGCGTCGAGCAGGTTCACTTGTTGGCCGCCGTGGGTAGCGATATTGAGCTGGAGGGCGGGGGTGGTTGCCCCGACTTCTCCGGCTCCGACGTACTCGGAGATGACTTGCCCACCCTGGCGGCGTCTGCAGTAGTAACAGCGTCTGTTACCTCTTTGTTCCCAGCCCATTGTATGTTCTCCTGGAAGCGGGGGTAGTAGGAAAATGTAGCACAATACAAACCCTATTGTTGAGCCATGTGGCCTATATGTGGGATAGATCAACGCCCCATTCTTTACCTACCTCGTCGATAGCCTGGCCGAGGGCGCTCATCAGGTCATCGGTTGGGTTGCCCGGGAGCGACTGCTTTATTCGTAGCAGGCTGGCCAGGTGGGTGGTGTTGCGGCTATATACGGCGAACATTTTCATATAGCTGTCTATGTCTTCAGCCTGGTCGATCATGGCCGAGAAGCGCGCCATTTTCTCGAACATGTCGGCGATGACGTCATCAATGGTCTCCAGCCGGCGCCGAGGCGGTTGCGGGCCAGGGTCGCCAGGCAGCGGGTTGGCCTGATCGCGGTGGCTGTGTACGGCGCAGTAGTGGGTGTCTTTGATGGCCCAGGCGCGGCAGGGACGGCCCCGGGCAGTGGTGGCCCGACAGCGCCGGGATGGGGATGGGGGGACGGAAGAAAGGCTGATTTGAGACAAGTTAAGCCATTCCTTATCTGAGAGGTAGTTACGCTCTCAAATGGAAAGCGCTCGGGCCGTACTCCAGACATGGGGAGACGATAATTCCCCTTTCCGATGAGTATTCTGCCCGAGCGCTTTGGTTGAAAACTGAGAACTAATGTTCTGTTGACAAAATTATAGCATACTTCGACGTTTTTGGCAAGCCCTTGTGCTGTTTTGAGAGGAAATTAGACCACGCCGTATGGCGTGGTCCGGGACGGGAGTGGATGGGAGTCGAACCCACCGGCGCCCGCTGCTCGCGACCGCCCACCGATTTTGAAGACCGGGGCACCCACCGGGGCACATCCACCCCCACGTGAGGAATCAATCCACCCAACGGGGAAAAGACTGGAAGTTAGTTTTTTGGAAAAAAGACTGGGTAGATTGGTGAATTGCATCTTATCACATTTCCCGTTTATTAGCAATTACACTAGTGAACAAGACTTGGACGAGCAGACATTTCTGGATCAACTGGACACGCGATTGCCGAACCTGAGCGTACAACAGCGCCAGGCGATTTTGGGCGCGGTGGCAGTGGCGGCCTACCACGCCGAAGCTGGCATGCCGATAGTGCAGTTGTTGGTATGCGACGATGCGCCACAATTCAACTGGCTGACGGAAGAGGTGGGATTGTGCTGGGTGCACGAGGGACGACATTACAAGAGGTTGACGCCGGTTATCCCCCACCATCAGGAGCTGTTGGACGATTTTCGGAAGCAATTCTGGGACTTCTACGACCAGTTGTTGACGTACCGACAGCAACCCGACCCAGAAGAGCGTGTGCGGCTGGAAACGGAGTTTGACCCGCTGTTTTCGACCTGTACCGGATACGATGCTCTGGACGCACGCATCGCCAAGACACGAGAGAAGAAAGCGTCCTTGCTGATGGTATTGAAGCACCCGGAAATCCCGTTGCACAACAACCCGGCGGAGTTGGAGGCGCGTCAACGTGTGCGAAAACGCGACATCAGTTTCGGCCCGCTCACCCAAGATGGCGTCAGAGCCTGGGACACGTTTATGAGCCTGGTCGCAACGACCAGGAAATTGGGCCTCAGCTTCTACCAGTATGTTCACGATCGCATTTCCAAGATGAACCAGATTCCATCGTTGGCAAGTCTGATCGAAGCACGTGCAAGCGAGCTTGCGCTCGGCGCTTCGTGGTCTGCTGCCTAACTTACCCACCAGTTATTGAGAAGATACAAAAAATCGTTAAAGTTTAAACAGCAGTTCCAAATTTGGCCGTTTAACCTCAGGTGCAACGCACTTTTCGCCAGTGAAGGGGCTCAAATCGCGAAAAATACTGGTTTTGACATAAAGCAAGTGCATTGCACCTTATCACGCAATCAAATTTGGAATTGCTGAAGTTTAAAAACGAGGGTTGAAAGCGAGAGATAAGTGTGATATACTGAGGGCGGTACAATTTTCTTTGTGAACTCAACGAGGTTAAAATAAATGCATCCAGAAGGTATTCCCCTTCATATGGGAATTAACTATGTCATTTCTCCCTCCCCCGAAATTAATAAGAAAAGATACCTAACTTTTCAGCAGGAACTTATGAATATGGGTATTGATTATAGTGGTGGAGAGGAGAGGGAGAATGAGATTTTTGTAGTTAGAAAGGTATCCCCACTTGAAATTCGGGTTATTTCAATGGTTGGGGTACCTGTTGGACAATTATTAATACTTGCTCCCCATCCCAATCGTGATTCGACTGCTTTCGGTAAGGAGGTAGAAGCGATTGTAGAAGCTTTCGAGAAAACCTGGGTTACCCCAAGGCAGATTCTCTCTTGTGATTCGACTATTCGCTATTTATATGAGACCTCTAGTGAGCATGCTTTCAAAGAATTATGGGAAACCCGGCTGAGACAATCGGAAAGTTCATTAGCAATTTTTGGACGTCGTGTGCTAGGTGGGGGCTTGAGATTCGTCATGCCCCCCATTCCGGGTGAAGATGATCCAACTCAAATAGAAGTAAAGATAGAGGCCTATCTACAAGATACCAAAAAAATCTTTATTGAGGCAGACTTCAAATGGCCTCAACCCAAACAACCTGGAGTGCCTTTTGAGCCGATGAGACGACTACAAATGGTTGACAAGTACATAGAAAACGAAGTGAGAAATTTTGTTGCAGGAGGAGGAGATGATGAGCAAAATTGAGAAGACGTTGGCTGCTGAAAGAACACAGTCTATTCACTTTCGCGGTGAATATGACCAATGGGGGCAGCCCCCTGCCAATCATTATATCTTGTATGTTGAAGGGGAGATAGTGTATGGTTCGATAGTAGGCGAGCTAACTTCATCCTCTGATGTGTCAGCTGACCAGCTTAGCAGTTCCACCTTTTTTTTGAAGGGGGCATCTGAACCAGAATTGGAGAAAAGGCAAAATCTTTGGGACGTTCTAAGTGATGAAGAATTGACAGTCTTATATGCGGAAGCCGCTGAGGAAGATCAGCAATTGGCTCAACTTGGCTTGGCCCACTACGCTGAGATTCTTAGACAAGAGGAAGATGCTGAGTGAAACGAGGCGATGTATATCTGGCAGATCTAAACCCAACAAAAGGTTCAGAGCAATCTGGTCGCCGGCCTGTTCTAATCTATCAGAACGATCGCTTGATACAAGCTGGACAAACTGTTATTGTTATTCCATTTACCACAAACCTAAAACGTCGGAATTTACCTTCCTGCGTTTTGATACCCGCCCCCGAAGGGGGCCTCAGAGAAGACTCAGTAGCTTTATGCCATCAAATTCGAGCCTTGGACAAATCTGGAATATTAGATTATTGGGGTTCCCTATCTGTGAGTCGCTTGGCTGAAGTCAACCGTGTGGTTCTACACACTCTCGGTCTCTAAAGTCTATGATCTATATTGAAAAATTAATAGCCTGAAGACAGTCGGCTTCGGCAACGATAGTATCGCCGAGCCTATTTTTGTTAGCAAACTGTAGATTTGGACCCCTCCCTCTATACTTAATATGGGGAGGGGATGCCCCGGATCGCGCCAATTTCTTCTACACGTCCAGATATGCCCGGCAACACTCTAAAGCTTCCCCGAGGGTCAAGTCACAATCTACCAGGCCAGCCAGCACCATTAACGCCGTACCAAAACCATCAGCATAGGCTCTTCGTTGTTCTGGCTCGTTTGGTGGTTGCACGATTGAAGATAGGTTGTCATCACTCATAGTCTTATCCTTAGTTACGAAAATCCCTAGATATATCTCAAGCAGGTGATCATGTGGGATCTCAGCCACAGCCTCGGGCATCGTGCTTATCGCTTCCAGATGCTGCTGTGTTTGATCTCTTGCCTGCTGAACGAACGGTGCAATTTGAGAAACTTTCCCAAACTTGTCTAGTCAATCACCCAGCAACTGTTTTTGTTCCTTCTTTTTTCGTTCCAATTCCTTTTTCAATTCATCATCCATTGCAGTGCTCTTTCCTTGAGAAATTTCTTACCCCAGCCGCATCCTACATTACATCGAAAAATGCCGTCTCGAAACCTTTATTCAGATCTCAGGTCTTAGCTCGGAATCATGCAGGTGAGCGTAATAGTCCTTTACAAGCCCCAACACTGCTGTTAATAGTTCTTGCCTTTCCCTATCATTCAGATTCCCATGTTGCAGCATGTGTTGCCAGCGGGAAACCGCGCCAGTTGACGCCGGCGCGCAACAACGGCGCAGTGGGTGGACGCCAGGGCTCGACCATCCGGACGGCTCCCAACGGTGACGTATACGTCTTCTGGGATGGGGCCTATCAGCGACAGAGCGCGATTCTAAGTGCGCGCTCAACCGACGGCGGCGCCAGATTCGGCCGGCCGTTCCTGGTTTCGCTCAAATCGGATGTACCGTCGCCATTCCCGGGCGCCAGTTTCCGCACCAATAGTTTCCCCATGGCGGACATCGACGCCGACGGGAACCTGTACGTGGTGTGGGCGGACTATACCGATGGTCACGCAGTGGTCAAGCTGGCTAAATCGACGGACGGCGGCGCAACCTGGGGTGTAAGTACGGCAGGGGACGTCGCGGGGCGCAGCGCCTTTTACCCGGCGGTGGCGGTGTCGGGCAGCCATGTGTTCATCGGTTTCAATGCGATCGACGATAAGCCGGAGGGCACCGAGCCCGGGGCGGGGGTCGTCTTCTACGACGCCTACTACGTCCTCTCGTCAGACGGAGGCGCCAGCTTCGGTGCCCCGGTGAAGATCAGCGCAGCCTCGTCTGACCCGGACGTGGCGATGGCGAACAGCCTGACTGCCCAGTTTGTAGGCGACTACAATGGCGCCGCGGTGAGCCCCGACGGGTCGTTCTGGTTCTCGTGGACCGACACGCGTGACGGCTCCGCCTGTGCGGCGGTGGATGCCTGGCGGGCTTCCGGTTTTACGACGACCAAGCCCAATATCTACGACGTCTGCCCGGCAGGCTTCGGCGACTCGGACATCTACGTGGCGCACGTCACGCCCTAGCTCGGTTTCGAGCCGGAGCCAGGGTTAATCCCAAAGGCGGATACCCTGCAAAAGGCAGCCTTAGCCGCGTATCTTAAGGGTGGATGAAAGCAAAGGGCACACTGAAACCAGCGGTGTGCCCTTTGCACTTGTTCATTCCAGGGAATCACGGCAGTGGACGGTTACACATAAACGGTGTGCATCAGCATACGCTGAGTTTTGGCTGGGCGCTAATGCCGGTGAAGCAAGATATGGGTATAAGTTAGCTGCGTTGGGCGGCAGGCCCTTTTGTTTTGATTAGAGATCGTTAGCCCTTGGCAAATGGGGGGGCGTAACACATTGGGAATATATAGAGATTGAAAAGCTGCAGCGTCTTTTCAGCCTGGAACTAGCGAAAACAACTGTTCATTTTGGGGAAGGTCGGATAAACCCTGCTACAATCGCGTGCGTTTATGCAAAGATCGAGGAAAATATAACAGGCAGCCCCATCGTTGCGCCAGAAGGCTCAGCGGATGCTGAGATCTTTTTTGAGTTAATGAGGTGGCGAAAAGCATTCGCGAAAGTATAGCACGCTCGCAATCCCCTGATAATCAAGATTGAATGTTCCACGGTGGAAATGGATCTTCTGTTACTCGACTGTAGTAGTCTTCACGATCCTTTGTGCAATTAATCATCTCTCGAAGAAAACTTGTCCGTACTCGTAGCTGGCGGGCAATCATACTTTCAAGCTTACGGCCAATCTGTTTTTTGCCATGGGATACCTTTGTAACAATGAGAGGCAATCCGGGGAGACTTAACTCATACCACCGATGATTAGAGCTATGGCTAGTAGATGGGGAAAAGTGAAACTTACCTTGAAGTGCATTTTCTATCTCACCGGGTTTGTAGGGCATAAGGTGACCCGTTTTACGTGGTAGGGCGAAGGTAGGAACAAAGGCGATGAAATAGATCTCGTGTGGGCGGGTCATTTTCAACCCGCGTACTAAGAATCTCGTAGTAGCCAATTAAAGCTATAATATAATCTTGCAAAGCTTCGGCCGGTGTATCACCATCACCATAAACTAAGAAGCGATCATCACTTATTATACAACTACCATCATCTCTTTCAAGAGTAAGTGGTAAAGGTTGAATAAGTACCCAACCAGGTGCAATTTCACCAATAAGGGGAAATTGCGCTGGGGGTAGGGAGAAATGTGACCATTTTGGCAATGAAAAAGCGTAAGACGCAGCGCTTTGGCTCGATTCTGATACTGGATGAAAACTGTATCTATTAGCTTGTGCAACAGGAACAGTAGCCATAAGCCTTACTCCGAGTCTCCAAACTTAGAAAGATAATTTTCTAAATTCCCTTGTAAGACTCTAACAAATTCCGGCATTCGCCCTGCTGCTACGATTATCCGAGCCACACATCTAGCTTGAATAGTCCCTAGTTTCTCAAGTTGCGTCCTAACTTCCTCGGGCTCGCCCAAGACCAAAGGAGGAACAGCTTCGAAGAAAGAGATGATAAACTCATGTTCAGAATGTTGAACAATAAGGTTGGTAGCATATCGACTGCTAACATCTTCTGGAACGTGCCACTCAAGAGGTAGAGCCAGTCCTTCTCTTTCTTCTTCTGTCATAAAAGTTCTCCCCTAGCACTCAAGAAAATACAAGCAAATAATGTTTTGTTGAGAAGATTACAATGACATTATACCATAGATTGTCAATTCTATTCATCAACATTTCATAAAGAAGCAGTTTGAATTGTTGACAACGTTTTTTGCCACCAGTTACACCTTGCAATTGATCACCATGACATTGCATCAATAAAATGACCTGCAACCTGGCACGATCTCTCTACAATCAGAATAGATCGTGCCCCTTGTTGCTTGTATTATGTGACCCTCACGCTGCTAACGGCATGGTGTAAACGCTGTGTCCCTCCCCAAAGTATGATTCGTACACGTGCCGGTAGATGGCCTCACATTTCTGCTGGTAAAGCTGCGGGGTGTATGCCGCTGGTAAGCGCTCGTCGAGTATCTTCTCAATCATCACCCGCACGGCTGCCCGCGCTTGCTGCCGCTTGCGCCAGTCCAGGGTCAGCTTTTCGGCTTTGAGGAGTTCCAGCAGTTCCCGGGCCGCGTTTTTCACCTGGGTCCGCTCTTTTTGGGTGAGTTTGAGGGGCGGCTTCTGGGTCAACAGGTCAAACAGGGCCAGTTCCTCTTCGGATAGATTCTCGGCGATGTGGCGCTGCTCCTCGGCGGTCAACTGCCGGGTGAATTCAATCAGATCGGCGAAGAATTGCTCGGCGTTGCGCGAGCCGGCGTTGTATTCTTCGATCATGCGCTGGAACTGCTGCATGTAGTCGATACGCGCCCGGTTGAGGCGGACCATGGTCTTCAGCTTGCGGCGGATGGCGCCGCGCAGTTTTTCGATTTCGATGCGCTTTCGGCTTTGCTTGAAGTGCTCTTTGAGGGCTTCGAGGTCGATCTGGCTCAGGTCTACCAGGTGGGAGTTGTTCTGTGTGGAGTAGGCCGCTCTTTCTTCGCGGGCAGCGAGCGAGGCTGAAGCCTGAATGACGTAGCCCGGCGTGGCAATCGAGCGGTCGAGCAGCGCTTCGACGTCGCCCATCACCCCGGAGATGTCCACCTCTGGGGCCAGCGAGCGGATCTCTTCGGCCAGAACGACAAACAGGGTGCGGATGGGAAGGTAACGATTGGCCATCGGGTCAGGTAAGATGGCGCGGTAGATCTTGTCCAGGTTAGCCACCATCGCCAGGAAGGTCCCCCTGGTCTCGTCGTTTATCACCAGGGCGTTGACCGCATCCTGGCGCAGGGCAATGCGCTGGAAGGTCCGGGTCTCAGCCAGGATCTTATCCGCGTCCACGCCATGATTCGCACAGAACTCGGTCGTCTCCTGGATAGCCTCCTCAAGAGCCCGCCGTAAGGCCTCTTTTTCCTGGACAGGTCGCTCGCGTTCTTTGACGCCGCCGCCCGAGGCGGAACCGTAGATCGCCAGTGCTCGCTGCAGATCACGGAAGACGCCGATGTAATCCACGATGAGGCCATTGTGCTTGTCGCCGAAGACGCGATTGGCACGGGCGATGGTCTGCATCAGGGTGTGGTTGCGCATGGGCTTGTCCAGGTAAATCGTGGAGCAAGCGGGCGCATCGAAGCCGGTCATCCACATGGCGCACACAAACACCAGCCGGAAGGGGTCGTCCGGGTCTTTGAACCGGGTGTCCAGGTCCTCGTCCAGCATGCGCCGGCGATGGGGTTCGATGTCCAATCCTTTGGCCCGGAACTTCTCGATCTCGTTTTGTTCCTGCGAGATGACTACGGCCATGTCCGTTTCTTCCAGGTATTGGATCAGAGCTTGCAGTTCGGGGCGGTCTATGTCGTCACAGGCAGCCAGTCGCGCCCGGAGTTCGGCCAGGCGCAGCAGCCAATATTGGCGTATCTTGTCATACATGCGCACGGCGGTCAGTTTGTCAACACAGACGACCATGGCCTTGCCCCGATAACCGCGGCCGACGAAGTGATCGACGACGTCTTCGGCGATCGCCTCCAGCCGCTCGTCGCGGGTGATGAGGTGATACTCGCGGGCAAACTCGCGTTCCAGCTTGACTTCCTGCTCGTCGTCCAGCTCGGCTGCCTCCAGCACGGACTCCATGTCGGCGTTGAAGTCCTGGTTGATGAGCTGCAGTTCAGGGATACGGTTCTCGTAGAACATGGGCACGGTGGCGTCGTCGTCCACCGACTGCTTGAAGTTGTAAATGCTGACGTAATCGCCGAACACCTGGCGCGTGCGCTCCTCGCCGACGATCAAGGGCGTGCCGGTAAAGGCGATGAAGGCGGCGTTGGGGATGGCGTTGCGCATGTTCATGGCCAGGACGTCGTATTGGGTGCGGTGGGCTTCATCCACCATGACGATGATGTCGGAGCGATGGCTCAGCTTGGGATAGATCTGGCCGCGCTCGATATGGAACTTGTGGATCAGGGTGAACAGATAGCGATGGTCTTCTTGCAGCAACGCCTGCAGATGCTGACCAGTCTGGGCGCGCACCGATTTTTCGGGTTCGGTGACCACCCCGGCGCGGGCGAAAGTCTGGTAAATCTGCCCGTCCAGCTCTTTGCGGTCGGTGACTACCAGGAAGGTCCAGTTGCCGAGCAGCTTGCGCAGCACTTTCTGGGCAAAGAAGATCATGGAATAGCTTTTGCCGCTGCCCTGGGTGTGCCAGAAGACGCCCAGGCGGCCCTGATTTTCTCGAAGGTTCTCCACGGCGACCAGGGCGTTGTTGACGCCCAGGTATTGGTGATTCTTGGCCACCAGTTTGCGCAGCCCACCCTTGCTTTCGACAAACAGGGTGAAGTTCTCGACGATGTCCAGCAGCCGCTGGCGGGGGCACGTCGCCCGGATGGTGGTCTCCAGGGAGATGACGCCAGTTTCGCCCTCGCTGTT
Source organism: Anaerolineales bacterium (assembly GCA_024643945.1). The sequence continues at coordinate 4,350 of JAHELX010000080.1, read as the reverse complement.
GATCTTCTTCCACGCAGTGAAGTGCTCCCAGGGGGCGGTGACGCTGCCGACGCGGCTCTCGCGCCCGTTGGACAAGATCACCAGCCCGTTGTACCAGAATAGATGGGGGATGGTCCCCTTGTAGTCCTTGAAGTTGCCGCGGTAAGCGTTGACCAGCCGCTTCTGCGAGGCCTTCAACTCGACGAAGAGCAGGGGCAGGCCATTGACGAAGCCGACCAGGTCCGGCCGGCGGGTGTAGATCTCGCCGGTCACCCACAATTGGGAGACCAGCAGGAAGTCGTTGTTGTCCGGTTCGTTCCAGTCGATGACCCGCAGGGTCTCCACCTGCTCGATGCCCCCCGGGTCGCGGTAGGCCACCTTGACCCCATCCTTGAGCAGTTGGTAGATGTCGCGGTTGGCGGCGGCCAGGCTCATGGCGCCCCGGTCGCGGGTCAGTTCCTCGATGGCCAGGTGGACGCCTTCGGCCGGCAGGCCGGGATTGAGGGTCTCCAGCGCGGCGCGCAGCCGGAGGACGAGGACGACCTGGCCCTGATGTTCCCGGCCGATGTAGGGCCGTCCTGGCGTGGCCGCCTCGGGGCTGAAGGCTTCCTCGTAGGCATTGGCGGCAGCCCAGCCCAGTTCGGCGAACAGGGCGATGGTTGCCTGTTCAAGGGCATCTTCCAGGTCGGGGTTGATGTGGGTCATGGGTCAACTCGTCGGTCGTGCACTCCGTTGGTTCAATCAGGCGCATACACAGTCGGTCGGATTCGCCGGTCCGGCCACTCACGCCTATCTTCTAGCTTTCCGGGCTTATGATCTCTGCCCGAATCTGCCAAAAACTACTTGACAATTTCCAGTATGCTGATATAATATAAATGCCTCATCTACCATGTGTAGAAGGAGATCTCTCGCCGCCCCGAAGGGCGGCGATTGCATTTCTAACTTTCCCGCTTGTCATACTTGGCTTGTAGCTTTCTTCTTGTCGAGCTTCCGCCGACGTGAAAAGCTGTGATCAGAAAGGCCACTTCGCCTATGCGCTGCTGCCGCTTTTCTAATACGATGACATAGTCCCACTGTTCCAGCCAGAGGTACGTGCGCAGACGATTGCGTGATTCTCTAGAATCCCATACCTTCACTGCGCTGTCATCAGCATTGACAATGGTTGGCGCGCCCCACGGTAAACGTTCAGCGCGTCGTGGATCAAAAAGCCGGTCTTTTGTCCTTTGCTCTGTTTTTGTGATTAAGTGCCAGAATCCTTCCTCATACCGATCACCGGCTAATATACGACGATCCCACCACACCGGCCGCCCCTCAAATGTGCACTTTCCCTGCCTAAAGTCCATATCAAAGATTCGGTAAAGCGCATCCAGGACTTCTTCCCATACACCGCCGACCACCGCCATCTCGGGCAACCAGTCTGGCTTGTTTGTCATGCTTGCCTCTCCGAGGCGCGCCAGCAGAAAAGGTTAACCTTGTCTTCCCGGTAGAGGGTTGTCCTGGTTAAACTGTATCCAGATCTTTCGCGCATACGTTCAACCAGAGTCAGCTTGGCAGGGCTGGTAGAGAGGCCACGATTGGCATAAGAAACGGTGCCAATTAAGAGATCAGCCAACTGCATCGGTTCTACTTCATGAGAACGTACCGTCTGCAATCGTTCGATGATCTGCCGCGAGAAATCATACATGTTGTTACTTAGTACTTCATGTAGCCTGGCAACTTTCGTTACGCTTCGCGTGTCTTTAATATCCAGATAGATACGATAGCGGGCATCCGGGTCGAGGATTATTTTCAACATGTCAAAGTACATTTTGTAATACCAATCGTCATGGGTCTGTCCGAAAGCTTGATGATCCAGCTTAGATTTGTCCGGTACGACGAGCGCACGAAAGTGCAGGTCATCATCGTCGAAGAAATAGTCTATTACGTCTAAGTAGAACCGCAATTGGGCTGGCGAGACTTTGGTCCATTTGATCTCGAAGTCGGGCTTCAGAGCGTGGCGTACTTTGATTTCGCGGATGCGTACCGAGATAGCGTGGGTCTCTTCCAACGGACACCATATGGCCCCCAGTATCATGGACGGTTGGTGGTCCTTTTCCAGATGACAGCTTTCGTCGCAGTATACATTGAAGATCTGGCTCATGCGCCCAAGCCCTCGGTATCAACCTCTAACTCCGACACGTCCAGTTCGCCCAAGATGAGGCGGGGCAGCAGCAAGTCGCGGGTTTGGCGGAGGTTGATGGTTCTCTGTTGCAACTTCTTGATTTGTTCAAACACAGGACATGCTATCCGGTGAAAAGCAGCCACGGTATTCTTATCTGGATAAACGACCTGTAGCGCTTCAAATTTGCCCTTACTCAGATTGGCCATCGTAGCTCCCGTAGCGCCATGTTGTTGGATAGTATCTCGCAAACCGACCAAAGCGAAATAGAGGAATTCGCGTTCTGATTGGTCACGTAACACAATTGAGTTGATTTGTTGATTCGTCTGAGACGGGACGGTTGTGATTGACACGACTCCAGGCGTGCCGATACAACTAACGCACAAACTATTTGGCGGCAGCGTCTTGTTCCTCTGAGAAGCTGCACCATGTTCGGAAAGATACTCTTCTGTCTCAATGCAAAATATATTGCCATGCATAGATGGTGTTTTTATAAACGGCATATAATCACCGTAATATTGTGGTACCTTCTTACTCGGCGTTTTGCCTGTGATGATCTCCCCAAAATCCCTCAATCTTGCGACCCCCCACCCCTCCGGCACCGGCCCTAATTCCGACTCGACCATCCTGCTTCCCTGATGGCCTGGAAAACGGCGGTGGACGAACCACTCGCGGTAAAGCGCCTGGGCCATCTCCTCCAGGATGGCGATGCGCCGGGTGTTGTTTTCGATGAGGTCATCGTAGGCGGAGAGGATGGCAGCGATTTTGCCCTGTACTCCGATTTGTGGGATTAATAGATCCAAATTTGAGAAAGCAGACTTGTTCAGTATCGGAGTACGTACCCCTGTTGCTGCACCAAGCGACAGGAGCTCTTCCCTCCGCATCGATAGCGCGTAATAAAGAAAGTCGGCATCAACCTTTTCGTTTGGAATGATTGTATTTAGCTGTTGGTTTGTAAAAGAAGGCCGGCAGGTCATTATTGACTTTCCCATTTGCCAACCAATACAGGAAACTGCTACACTACCACTTGGTATGAGGTTTCTCTGAAGCAGTTTGGCCCCCTCCTCAGAAAGGTAACGTTGCGTCGAAGCTGCTTTCTTTCGACCATCCATATCTGAAGGGGTAATGAACGGGTACTTATCACCAAAGTAGTACGGTTTACTCGTGGGAGGGGTGCGGCCAGTTACAATCCTTCCCAAGTCACCAAGACGGTATTTCCTCCAATTGGGATGCATTATCGAGCCTCCAAAATGCACGCCACAGTCTCCGCAATTTGCTCCTCCAACTCTCGCCCTCTTCAGCGAATCCTTTCCAACGCGGCGTTGATCTCGTCCAGGTCAAAGGCCTCCGGATCGAACTCGCCCCCGATCCACTCCAGCATGTCGTCGTGTTCGGGGTGGTCGGGGTCGCGGATTGCCTCCAGAAAGCTATCATAGCCCCAGATGCCGCCGACATCCTCGGGCGGGCAGGCACGTTTGCCTTTCAGACAGCGGGGGTATTGGACGCCAGGCTCAGGGGCCAGGATCTTTTCCACCAGCAGTTGGTGCTCCCAACTGTCGCCAAAATCATACTCGTAGAAGAACTTGAATTTTTCGCCGGGGACGATCTGCCCCAATTTCACGCGCTTTTCGTCGCGTATTTCAAAGCCAAAGTCCTCATAGTCGGGATGGGGCTCGCCCTAATAGGTCTCGCCGACGATAAATTGGTGCAGATGATAATCCGACCAGCCCATCACCTCTTGCAAAATCCGGTGCAACTTCCTCAGGTTGATGTCACCCGGGACCTGGATTCTGCGCCAGATGGGGGGCTTGCTGTATTCAAGGGTTACTTTGATCTGATAGATGTCGGCCTTTGGGGTTCGTTTGGGTGCCGGCATTTCTTGCCTCCCTGGGCTACAACCTCTTAGATGGAGTGATTTAGCAAGTTGACCACGTTCTCCGCAATCCGCTCCTCCAGCTCGCGCGCCTCGGCGTTGAGGAGTTCCAGTTCCTCGTTCAGTTCGGTCAGTCGGTCGGCGAAGTCGAAATCGTCGGCGGGGTGGCCGGCCACGCCCACGTAGCGGCCGGGGTTCAGGCTCCAGCCCTGGGCCTCGATTTCTTCGACGGTGGCCACTTTGCATAGACCGGGCACGTCGCAGTAGATGTTATCTGGGAAAGTTTCGGCCCAGTTGGGGAGAGCCTCATTTCGCCCCCCCTCAGTCCCCCCCACCGGGG
>JAHELX010000643.1 GCA_024643945.1 Anaerolineales bacterium | reverse complement strand
CTGGGGTGTCTGGAAGGATTCCAAGAACATTGACGCGGCGAAAAAGCTGGTCGCGTATTACGCCAAGCCGGAAAACATCGTAGCAGTAGCCAATTCCAACCGGGTGCCAGCGGGACTGACCGGTGTTCAAGTTGATGCCGGCTACCTCACTCAGTACTATACCCAATACGCCGATCTCCGCACGTTCACGTATTTTGACCGCGTTTACCTGCCCAACGGCATGTGGGATGTCTTGTGCAGGGCCGGTCAGGATGTTCTAGCCGGTGGAGCTACGCCAGAGCAAGTAACGGAGACCATCAAGCAAGAGTTCGAACGGCTGCGAGCCGCTCAGTGAGTATGGCCATCTAATGGCTGGGCACCATCTCGTATGACCGATTGGGAGCGACGCGGTCTATCTGCGTCGCTCCCAATTTGTGAATGGTTGAAGCGAACATACCTGCATTGAGACTTGGACAGATCGCGGAACATGCCAAGTGCTCGGCTACCCTCATGACCTGAGGAGTATGCGATTATGGCTGGTTGGACGAAAAAAGGGTTCAGTTTACAAAAGATTATGACATCTCCCGCAATACTTAACCTTATGTACGTTCCTGCACTCGCATTATTTGCGGTTTTTATCTTTTATCCTATCACTCAAGGCCTCAAGTGGTCTTTTACTAACTGGAATGGGTATTCACCCAAATATTCCTGGGTCGGCTGGGACCAATACCGTCACATGTTTAGCGACCCGAAGGCTCTGCGGACGGTCATCAACACGTTCATCTATGGCCTGGGAAGCACACTGTTTCAGAATATACTGGGCCTGGCTTATGCATTGTTCTTGAATGGTACTTCACGCGGCAAGAGCATCGTCCGAACCATTGTCTACTTCCCGGTCATTATCAGTCCCCTCATTATGGGATATATCTGGTATTTTCTGTTTCAGTATGATGGAGGGGCAATCAATGACATCCTCATACTATTTGGACAAGAACCACTTGACTGGCTCGGCAACGGACCGCGCGCTGTCTGGCTGATGACGTTGGTGAACACTTACCAGTATATGGGAGTGGCGATGATTATCTATCTAGCCGGGCTGCAAGCCATTCCCAGAGAGTACCTGGAAGCGGCCTCCATTGATGGGGCCGCCGGGGTAGATCGTTTCAGATATGTCACTCTACCTTTACTCATGCCAGCGGTTACGTTTAGTCTAGTCATCAACATCATCGGGGGCCTCAAGTTGTTTGACGTCATTATGGCCATGACCGGTGGGGGACCAGGTTATGCTTCTCACTCCTTGTCCACCATGATGTACGACTTGTATTTTGCCCGCCAGGACGCAGGCTATGCCGCCGCATTGGGGAACTTGATGTTTGTCATCATCACCGTCATCAGCATCAGCACTTTGATATTTCTACGCAGAAAGGAAGTGGAATTGTGATGAGAAAACTGGCTATACCTGCTGTCGGGATCGCCATTTGCCTGTTTCATCTCATTCCCTTTTTCATTATGGCGAACGTCGCCTTCAAATCGCGTACAGACGCCAGCTCCAAATGGGTCACGCCCACTTATCTGTACCTGGATAACTTTATCAATGCGTGGAAGGAAGCACATCTTGCCCGTGCCCTTTTGAATAACATCATCATAACCACGGCCGCTGTAGCATTAATAATAACTGTCGGAGCACTTGCAGCTTATCCTCTGGCGCGGTTCCCCACGCGGTGGAATAACTTTGTGTATACTCTGTCCATATCGGTTCTAATTGTCCCTGCCTTGTCCATCCTCGTCCCGCTGTACAAGTTCATTGTGGACTTGGGCGGAATAAACACCTATTGGGCCATCACTGTGGTGCAGGTCACTTTTTTTCTTCCCCTTGCCATTTTCATGTTTACAGGTTTTATCAAGACGATTCCCAGAGAATTAGACGAAGCAGCCCTGATTGATGGATGCAGCCGATATGCGATATTTTTCAAGATCATCTTTCCCCTGCTCCAACCGGTGACTGCTTCGCTAATTATCTTGGTTGGGCTATCCGTCTGGAACGATTTCCAGTTTTCCCTCTTTTTTCTTCAGAGAAGAAGCGTGCAGACCGTTCCAGTGATTTTGTCGCAATTCTTTTCACAGTACCAAAATGAGGTTGCGTGGGTCGCTGCTGGTTGCTTGATCAGTATGATACCCATGACCTGCGTGTATCTATTCCTGCAAAAGTACTTTGTCAGCGGATTGGCGGAGGGTGCTATCAAGGGATGAGCACTGGTTCCGCCTCAAGTACCAAAACAAACCGGACAACGTTGCGGTTGATGCTGATTTGAGGTACACTTGGCTCAACTGCGATAGCCTTGTGCGTCTTGTTCCGGGTCGGCCAATCCCGGAGTCTGATGGCTGCTTGCGGGTCTGCATCGACCTCTGGCCGACGGTGTATCGCTTCCGTCGCAGACACCACATCTGGCACCGGTCTCTGGCGGTTCCTTCCCAGCCTGGAATCGCAATTTAGGGAGCGGCGAAATGAATGCAAGATGTTATATGTAGGCACTTGCGTATGACTCGCACCCGTAGCCATTGGCTCACTTCGCCCGTGCTGATTGGGCGCGCAGATGAGCTCGACCGGCTGCAAACGGCGCTGGCCGAAGCAACTGAGGGAAGGGGACAGTGTGTGCTCATTGCCGGCGACGCCGGCGTCGGGAAGAGCCGTCTGCTGGCTGAGCTCCGTACAACCTTTGATGGCCTCGTCCTCGAAGGCCGCTGCTACGAAGAAGACACAGCCTTCCCGCTCACCCCATTGGCCAGCGCCTTGCGGGTAAGCGAGGCAGGTGGTCTCGTCAAAGCACGCGCGGGTGACCTGGTTTACCTGTTGCCAGGGCTCGCCCAGCCTACCACAGATCTGCCGCCTGGACCCCCCGCCGATCCTGAGACGAACCAGCGCCGATTGTTTGAGGCACTGGCAAACCTCTTTTTCGATCTCGCCGCACGCCAGCCGCTGCTCCTCGTCGTCGAAGACCTGCATTGGAGCGACGAGAGCACGCTCGAGTTCCTGCGCTTCCTGGCACGGCGGCTGGCAGGGCATCGCATTTTGCTCGCTGGGACATACCGGCGCGACGAGGCATTGTCGCCACTGAAAGGCCTCCTGGCCCAGTTCAACCGCGAACGCTTGGCGCAAGAAGTCGTGCTGCATCCACTGGTGCGCGATGAGGTGGATGCACTGTTGCGCGCTATCTTTGACATCCCTCAGCCGATCCGCCTTGAGTTCCTCGACATGGTATTCGCTTTCTCCGAAGGCAACCCTTATTACATCGAAGAACTGCTGCGCGCGCTGGTCGAATCTGGCGACATCTACCAGGCGGATGGGGTGTGGGAGCGCAAGCCGATCCGGGAATTGCGCGTTCCGCGGGGCGTACAGGACGCCGTGCTGCGCCGCACAGAAAGCCTGAGTGAATCAGCTCGCCGCGTGTTGATGCTGGCAGCTGTTGCGGGCAGGCAGTTTGACTTTACGCTGCTGCAGCAGCTCACGGACATGGATGAGCCAGTGCTGTTGGAGGTCCTGAAGGAGTTGATCGCGGCACAGCTCATTGTGGAGACATCGGCGGATGAATTCGCCTTTCGCCATAGTCTGACGCGCGAGGCGGTGCACTCGATGCTGCTCAAGCGCGAGCGCCGCGCCCTTCACCAGCAGGTCGCGGAAACGCTGGAACGTGTCTACGAAGCGGATCCCGATGCCAACGCGCCTGCGCTGGCGTATCATTTCTTCGAAGCGCAGGCCTGGCAACAGGCGATGCACTACGCACGGCGTGCAGGCGAACGTGCGCAGGCGCTCTACGCCCCGCGCGAGGCGCTGGCGCAGTTCACGCGCGCGCTCAACTGCGCCAATCGGCTTGGCATCGCACCCCCGTTTGATCTGCTGTTCAGGCGAGCAAAACTGCACGAGACCGTCGGCGATTTCGAGGCGGACAACG
>JAHELX010000642.1 GCA_024643945.1 Anaerolineales bacterium | reverse complement strand
GATTTGACTGGACGTTAGCGCTGGACACACGCTATCAGGCAATCGCCTGGACCCTGATTGTAGATCAACTGGAAATGCGGGACAGTTATGCCCGCGCCTATCCTCCAGGTGACATTTTACGAGTGGTGCGTGATTGGTGGTCACGGGGATTTAATGAGGTAGGTTTCGATCAATTGCGAGGTCTGTTGGACGAGATGTGTGGATTGGGTGTGTTGGTCCGCAACCCCGACGGGCACTATCGTCTCCGCAGCCCCAACCTTGTACGCTTGATGGGGACTGAGGCTGACATCGAGAACCGTCTATTGGAGCTTTCTGAAAAGCAGTCAATCCAATTGCCCGATGCCGACAGCAACCACGCTCCGCTCGACGAGGCTGCACAGCGCTACAGCCCCTTGACTTACTTCCAGGAGCGCGGCCTGAATCGGCCGCAATTTGGTGTTGGCCTGGTGTTTGCTACCGACGCAGGGGGAGAATCTCTGTTACCAGAAGCGTTCAAACGATTCATTCCTCTTGATCTCCCTGAAGATACAGGGGTTTGTACCGAAATACCATCATCCATTAATAACAATGAGAAGCTGCGCACCTGGTTAGACAAACATCTGCAAATCCATTCCAGACACAATCGCCTAGCTGTTTACCAGCGACCCCAGGTCAGTGAGCCAGAAAAACTGGCAGGTTTGGTGCAGGAGGCTGTGAATTTCTGTAATCGCCATCAGTCAAGGGAGCGATGGATGCGGGTGTTGTTCCTCTTGGATGCACAAGCCACTTGGGTGTGGCTTTTGCTGCCGCAACAACTCCGCAAAAGTCTCGAGGACCGCGCAGATGCTCTCACCTTTCTCCGCCGCTGGAATCTCGTTGGTATACGCCAACGATTGGCCCAACACGACAAAATGCACTCCGATGAAGTTTGCCAGCAGGTCCTCAAAGCTACGGGAGGGTGGTGCTACCTTCTCGACAATCTCTTTGAGCGATGTGGGAAGCAGGATGACCCGCGTCCCATAGCACAAACAATGGCAGATGAACTGGCTGATCCCTATTCGCAACTGAGACAGCAATTCCAAGGCGCTCTAGGACTGGAAGTGAACGATGTTATTCACCGCGTATTAAAGTTCATCTGTCAGGAGCCAGATAACGAAGTATTTGTCGATTTCCTGACGCCTGAATGGATTGGAGGTGAACTTCCTCTTACACCTGAAGAGTGTGACCGTGCCGTAGAGTATTTGCAGCGAACAAGTTGTGTGGACCTGCGTGGTGACACTGTATCCGTAGAGAGCATAGTAGGAAGGGTGCTATCGCAACCATGATGGGCTCCCTTTCGGCCATATTCTTCCAGATTCCCGGTGTCCAGCGTTTCTTAAACTTGCTTGCCGAGGACCTCGCAGGCAGGAGAAGCCTCTTGATACTCTTGCCGGCCGGCGTTGACCCTACCGAGGTCTGGGCCAGATTACGGACCGAGTTGTGGCGACGGGATTTTTGGTTTGAAGAAGTGTCGTTGCCTAACTTGCCACAAAGGCTTGCACCTGTCATGGCCTTAAGTGAAGCGCTGGGTGTTAGTTGGTTCCCACCGGACATCCCTCGTACCGCTGCAAACTTGATGACGGCTGAAGGTCTGCCAGATATCGTGCAATTGGAAGGTCTTGACCAGTTGTCTAATACTGCGCGGAGGAATTGGTTGATCTTCCTAACACAATGGGCGCAGGCTAGCCAGAATTTGGCTGATCGAGGGGGCATGCCCTCGGCACTGTGTGTAACAGTACCGGCAGAGACTGTCCTCTCTCAAGTTCCAGAGACGGAAGTCCACCTGGCAGTACACTGGTGGTGGGGGTTTCTGTCAGCCCTTGAGATTCATCTATTGTGTCGCTTAGGTAACGAGACAGAGGACTGGGATGCCGTAGCGCGCTGGCGAGAGCACTTGTTGCCCGCTCTGGCAGGAGGCGATGTGGCCTTGGCGGAGTTTCTATGGAATGACCTACACTTAAACTTTGAGGAGCTTTCAAATCGATTGAATGCCTTTGCGCAGCGGCGCGGCTGGGTAGCAGAGACTCTACACGCATGGGGAGCGGAAGAGCTTGTTGCCACTTCACGCTATAACCACAAGCATCAAATGCTCTCTCCACCTGCACAATGGCGTCAGTTGTGGGCGAAGGGTGCCCTAAGCTGGACCCTGGAGTATGGTCTGGAATTGCATTCAGCGGCGTTAGCAGCTTTAGGACGAGAAGAGGAACTGAGACATCGTCTTTGGCGCGGGCAGGCAGAACTCCTTTTACCCATCATAGACCACACGCGGCTAATGCTTTGTGACCACCTGACTCGTTCATATGGATCTGATTGGCCTGTGCGTTGGCATCAGCCAGCATCGCCAGAGGAAGATGAAGCCGTCCGCGATAATCCACTGGCGTGTCAGTGGGGTTACCTCGAGTGGTTGTTGAAGAACTGTGATCCCCTCCGCTCCGAACGCCATTGGCTTGCGTTGGCCTCTCTGGCGCGTTGGATTCGAAATGAGATGGCTCATTACCGACCAGTTACTTTTCACGACTTCGAAGGATTTCGGCGCGAGGTGGAGCGAGTTGGCGCCAAATAGCTCCGCCCACAAGGTGTCGGTGTCGGTAAGGGAGGAATACAGCCAATGAAACCCCAATGCGCCTACCCCAACACCCAATCGGCTAGCTACGCCGTGGACCACTACATTCGAGAAGAGCTTGATCTGCCGCGCAAACTTACCGCTCGCCCCTGGAACCGATTCGAGCCCATCAACACCGAGTGGTGGCTGATCCCTTCCACCGACTGGCCGGCCTACCATCACGGCAAATTCTTTTTCCACGCACAGGATGACGGCCGTGACCTCTACTGTGGCTTCTACGTGGAAAAAGGGCTGGACCCAAGCATCACGGCCGCCTTTCCCACCGGCAAGAAGTTGGTGATGGAGAAGGACTGGAGCTGGCATCGCGTGCTGGCTGATATGGAATCGGGTGCGCTCAATGCACCCGTGTTGGAGATCGCTAAGCGCAGTGGATGTTGCGTGTTGCTGGAGGTGGATGGCGGCTTTGTCGACGACCCTGCCTCCTATGATCCCTATGCACCGCCTATGGATCGGAGTTACCTGGCTTTTGAGAGCGATGGCACCACTCTTCGGCAGATATGGTCGGAGCTTCATGGCAGCCAGTTCGCCCATCTATCCCCATGCGAGAGTCTGCCGGAACTGGCTCGTGCTATTTCGCAAGTGCGTCAGTTGGAGTGGACGTGGATTGATCTCTACATAGGCCTGGAGCTGGAGATGGCACCGCTGGAACACGACCCTCAGCGTGGCTCTGACCTGTGGGAGGCACCGGAGCTGTGGGAGAAGTGCCTGGCTCCGTGGCTGCCGTGGGTGGTGTAAGGTAGAAGGGAGTTTCTCGTGGACGAGAAAATGGTGCTGGATTGGCTGTTGGAAGATACTCGGAAAAATGCTGATCGCTGGTACAGACCCGTCCGTAAGCTGGAAACGGCGTTGTACGAACTGAACAACCAACAAGAAAAACCGCTGCCGCCCTCCCTTCCCAGGCGAGAAGCAGATATGATCCGGGTTCTGCGCAAGCACTTCAACAACAACGTCACCTACATCTCGCTGGTCCTGCACCATCACTTCCCTGACCGCTACCTCTTCTACCGAGTTTCAAGCCTGGAGCAGGAAATCTTTACCGGCTTCAACTTCCTCAAGCCAGTCGTGCCACACTTCACCTTTGGCTTTTCGAGAGTGGGTGGAACGGGCTTTAGCCACTATCTCCAGTTCAACAAGGCATTGTTGGGCTTCGCCAAGACGCACTGGCCGAAAGATAGGGACCCTCAGAAAAAGCTGGCCTACTTCCTTTATCAAGGACTCGGGCGCCTCTTTCAGGAAAAACCCACCGTCCATTACCGCCGGTATTGGGTTATGGCCACCAAGGAACGGTTCTTTAAAGAGC
>JAHELX010000079.1 GCA_024643945.1 Anaerolineales bacterium | reverse complement strand
CGTTGGCTTTCAGCCCCAAATCGGCGATAAACGTTAGCTTGTGAAAGGGCTGCCCTGCACTTTTGTGGCTGGATATTACCCTACCCGGCCATTCTGCCAAGTCAGCCAGCAAAGCCTGTATGGGGGGGCTGGCTAGCATGGCCTGGCGGGATGACCTGACTTGTGGGTCACTTTCCGACTGTCCCAGCAAGTCCACGCGCGTCCGATAGGCAATCCAGGGCTCACCCTCAAGTAACCATTCGATAGGTGTGTTCATAGCTATACCGGCCAGCCTCCTGCCAGTGCGCTCAGCAGACCATCCCGGTCGAACAGGACGATCATACCGTCCTCGATGACCCTGCGAGTTCCCGTGTCCAATGGCGGTGTCGCCCACTCAGGCGTAGTCAGGCCGTACTCCACCTCCGGGCCGTCCTCGTACCAAACGCGCAGGGAGGTCACCTTACCCCAGTCTTCGATCTGCTGCTGCCGGACATGGCCGAAAGCTTTTGCCCAATCTGTGTGCTCAAGGTAGCGGTCTGGGCAATCGGTCAAGACAACCAGGTCCATATCCGAAGAGCTGGTAGCAGAACCCCGGGCGTAGGAACCTACCAGCGCCACCCCGGCCACGTCAGGCTGGGCCCCTCCCCACCTGGCGACTGCCGATAAGAACTTGGTAATCCTGGCTGTCAGTTCTGAATGCATGGCTACTGTCTGTGCCTTGAACAGTGTGAGCGGAAGAATTTCACAAATCACGTCCTGGGTGAAGGACAAGTGTGGAAAGGATGTTCCTGATCAAAATCAGGCAGGTAATGATCCTGACTTTCGAGTTCCTGTATAAAGGCATTCTCCAGGCCAAGATCAAGCGCATAATCCGTGATCTCATCATATTCGTCTTGTGTCAGAGTCCGGTTTATCCCGGGATAATCCCATGCTTTATATTGAGGAGAATACTGTGACATGATGCTGACAAAAATATCCGGAGACAAGTCTGCCAGAAAGCGCAGACATCTCCGGCTGTTACCCAGGTAGTCGGGCAATACCAGATGCCGGACCAGCAATCCCCGCATCGCGATGCCCTCATCATCCATTTCCAGGTGGCCTACCTGATCCAGCATTTCCGTGAGAACCCCAGGGATGGTATCCGCATAATCGTCGACCTTAGAAAATCGCTTTCCAGGTTCATTTTCCACATATTTGATATCTGGAAGATAAATATCCACAAGACCCCGGATCTGCCGGAGTGCATCCACTGAATCGTAACCGTTGGAGTTATACACAACAGGAACAACAAGACCCTTTCCCTTAGCCACCTGAATGGCATCGGCCATCTGAAAAATCATATGAGAAGGTGAAACAAAATTGATATTATGAGCACCTTCATCCTGAAGGCGCAGCATTTCAGATGCAAGCTCATCCGTTGTCAGAGTCCGGGTATGGCCCTGCTGAAATTCCTGGCTGATCTGGTAATTCTGGCAAAACACACAGCGAAGATTGCATCCGGCAAAGAAAATGGTTCCGGAACCCTTTGTTCCAGATATGGGGGGCTCTTCGCCAAAATGTAGACCGGCATGGTCAATCTGACTACTGGAACGGGTCCTGCAAAAACCGGTTTTCCCTTCAAGTCGGTTCACCCCGCATTTGCGCGGGCAACATTCACATCTTGTCAACTGATCGGTTAATGGCCGATGCATATAGCTGCAGTACCTGCTGTGCCATTGGATCTGGATAATTAGGTGAAGGTCACCTGGAGACGATTCTAACAGAAGTAGCCGAAAATTGAAAATGTCAAATGTGATCTCCCTTGAAATCTCTTGCTTTGGACTGGCCTCTGCATTATACTTTGCACAAAACGTCACATCAGGAGCGAGCAAGGTAGCCGACACCCGCCCCCTGTTAGCATTGGCCAGGATCGAGGCGCCTGGCCCGCTTGGAGAGCTGTATCAGTTGGTGATCATCGATTCAACCGTCTACACCGAGGCCGTTACGGCTGGATTGGCGATCAAGGTTACTCATTGACCCGGTGCCACACTAAAGCGCCGGGGAAGCAAACGTGGGGTCAATAAAACGATGACAGATCCTTCCTTTGTTCACTTGGTGACCCAGGCGCTGCTCGGCGCCGGCTGTCCTCTCACCCTGGCCGAGATCAAAGCGCGGGTGGAGATGGTGCGCCTGGTGCGCACCGATAACCCCGAGGTCACTCTTCGGGGAGCCATCACCAGCATCCCCCTGGCAGTCAGCCTGGGTGGACGCCCGGCGCACTACACCTGGTGGCCGCGTCACCTGGCCGACAACACTTTTCGCCAGCCGTTAGCCGCCTCGGACCTGGAGGCTGGCACCCTGGTAGTGGACAAGGAGGCCTGGCTGGCCCTGTGGCCCGACTTCTATGCCGTCCCGTCGCGCAGTCCCGGTCAAGTGAGGCTGGACCTGGCCGATGGCCGCCTGCTCCAGGCGCGTATCGAGCATCTGGTCGAAGGTCAAGCGGTCTGGGGCTTGCCGGCCACGCCGGCCCTGGCCGATTGGTATCGCCGTCAAGGGGCAACCCCGGATGACGACCTGATCGTGCATGTGCTGGACGTGGATGAGCGTCGCTATGCGGTGTCCCTGGCCCGCCGTACCGAGCGGGATGAGGCCGTGATGGCTGCCCGCAACCAGGCCCTGGCCGAGACCGTCGAACAGGTGCTGCGGGTGGCGCGGCTGGACCTGCCAGATTTCTACCTGATTCCTCGCCTCATCGCCCGCGATGCCTATCGCCACCCGCTGCCGCCCGATCATTGGGACGACATCCTGCGAGCGAACCTGCGCTTCGTGATAGGCAAATACGACAGCGTGAGCCTGGTGGAGAAGCTGGTGGACCGTTTGGAGCGAGAGTGGGCGGCGCCACCTGACGCCCACGCCTCGCCCCGCCCGCGCGGGGACCGTCGCCGGGCAGGCTCGGACGCAGCCCGGCAGGCGTGGGGAGCCTACCTCTTTGACCGGGGGATGGACCACATGTGGGCCGGCTGGCCCCTGGCAGCCGAGGCTTACTACAGAGAGGCGCTGCGACTGGACCCCGGTCACGCCGATGCCTGGGTGCACCTGGGCAATCGGCGCTTTGAGGAAGACTATGTGAGCGAGGCACTGGCCCTCTATGAGCGAGGTCAGGCGGCGGCTGAAGCGCGGACCATCGGCGACCCGGAGCGCTATCCCGACCCCTTCTGGCTAGACGTGGACTCGCGGCCCTTTATGCGGGCGCTACATGGGCGTGGGCTCTGCCTGTGGCGGCTGGGGCGGGTGTCCGAGGCACGCCAGGTCTTTGCCCGGATGCTGGAGCTGAACCCGAATGACAACCAGGGCGCCCGTTTTCTCTTGTACGATCTAGGTGAAGGGTTGAGTTGGGAGCAAAGTATAGCGCGAGATCAAGAGCGCATGCCGTAGGCGGGTGCCTCTCCGGGGGCGAGCGGCGCAGTACATAAAGTAGTACAAGTAAGCGGACCATCCACTGCGGGTATTATAAAATTTGCCTGACCATCGAATTTGAATATAATGGGGACAGGTCTAAAGAAACAAAAATTTCCTGATTCCTGGCTTCGCAGAAATACTGAGCCGTGGTAGATGAATCGGGAACCTTTTGTGATAAAATTAAAGAGCCTTACGTTTATTCTATTTTCTGCGGCGGCGTAGCTCAGTGGTCAGAGCAGGGGACTCATAAGCCCTTGGTCGGTGGTTCAAATCCACCCGCCGCCACCTCCCCGCGGCCAATGCGCAGCCGGACCAGCTCTTATTCGACTGGTCAGGTGCATAGGGGCCCAGGGATGCGAGGCCACGGACCCCAAAAGACGCGGAGGCCAATTATTAGGCCGTCTCCCTGCCCCCAACAGGGAGACGGCCCTTTTTTAGCGGCGACAGGCTTCAGAAGTCTCAACCTCGCCCTTGAATTGAGGATCAGTTGTTAGCCTGCTGGCTCACGGACTTGCCTGATGACAATTCACCCGGCTGGTCGCCCGGCCAGTCTTGCGGTCGATGGGGTGGCCGAAGCGCCGATATCAGCGCCGCCAATAGGGTAATCGCAAAAGAGAGCAGGAAGGCTTTGTGCAACCCTGCTTCAAAAGCGGCCAGCGCCTGAGGTGCGTTCGCCATCCCCCCACCATACAGAAAGACTTTGAACATCACCTGTTGCGGAATCTGGCTTAGCACCAGCGGGAAGACGATGGCGATGCTGAGCATCTGGCCCGTATTCATCAGCATGGTACGCACTCCGGCCGCAATCCCCCGGCGTTCAACCCCTACCGTAGACATAATGGCGTTGGTGTTGGGCGAGCTGAACAGACCTGATCCGCCCCCCATCAAGGCCATGTAGACGGCCAGCAACCAATAGGGGGTGTTAGGTCCTACCGTACTCAACCCAATCAAACCTGCAGATGAAATGAGCAGGCCGAGGGTTGACAGGCCACGCGAGCCATAATGGTCCGACAGATAGCCGGAAATCGGGCCGATGAGCATAAAAGCCGCGCCAAATGGCATCATCATAATGCCCGCCATCAAGGGGTCCTGGCCATAGGGCCCCTGCAAGAAGAAAATCAGCACGAACAGTACCGCCCCCCGCGCCAGGCCACTCAGAGCATTGGCCAGGGAGGCAAAGGCAAACAGCCGGTTACGAAAGAGACTGAAATCCAGCATGGGCTGGCTTTCGCGTACCTCGATAATAAAGAACGCGGCTAACCCGATGACGGCGACGACGAATAGGGCATCTACGACCTGCACACTCACCAGTGGGAAAGCGATCAGGGAGAAAGCTAAAAGAGCAGCGCCCAGGCCTATGACAAATGTCAAGCTCCCTCGCCAATCGAAACGTTGAGCACCGGGCAGCGACACCGGCGCGCGCAGGCGGAGGATGCCCCACACCGTACCGAAGAGGCCCAGCGGGACGTTAACCCAAAAGACCCAACGCCAGGAGATTGACGCCAGTAACCCTCCAACCACAGGACCCAGCAAGAATCCGGCGGCGCCAGCAATTTGGTTGATGCCCAGGCCTAGCCCTACGCGGCCGCGCCGGAAGGCATCCGTCACTAGCGCCGTGCTGTTCGTGAACAGCAACGCGCCGCCGACTCCCTGGATTACCCGGTAGAACACCAAGTCCCAACCGTGAAAGCTGGGGTGTGAAAAGCCGGCTAATAAAGAACCGAGGGTGAAAATGGCGAACCCGGCATTGTAAAGATTCTTGCGACCAAAGATATCCGCCAGGCGGCCGACCACCGGTACCAGCGCGGTAGTAATCAGTAAGTAACTCAGCAGTACCCACATGATCGTGAGAAAATTCGACCGCAAGTCGGTCATAATATCCGGCAAGGCGATGATCAGGGCTGATCCCTGGATGGAAGCCAGCAGAGCGCCGGCGGTCGTCACCGATAGGACAACCCATTCAGAATCATGTAAATTGATTTTTGGGCGTTTCATCGTAAAATATCTCCACAGTTGGTTTAATTTCCCGTTCCTTCTGATTGCAATCAAGCTATTGTAACTCAATACCTCTTCGCCTGTCTTTACAACCAGCTAAAGAAAAGCTTAAGATAACCTTATGGATTCGGATGCAGGCTCCTAAACATGTGAGCAATTACCTCTTTTTCTACGTCTGCAAACTGAAAACGCTTGATTGGATAGACGATAACGGATTGGATTTCTCCCGATATTCGTCGACTGGAGTGAGATGCAAACCATAGATGAAATGATGTCTGCGTTAAGACGTCATCCAGGTATACTCGGTTTAGTCGGATTTGGCAGTGATCACCAAGCAGACGACTATTCGGTGGGAGACTGTGACCTTTTCGTGGTTCTCAAGCACAAAGAATCTGTCGTGGGTAGTTTGCATTTCTACGTCGGCGGCGCCCCTGTGGACCTCAACCTGATAACGCTTGACGAGATACGGCATCTGGATAGGATGGACGCTTTCCGTTGGGTAGCCCTGCTTGACGGGAGGGTGCTTCACGACCCGACGGGCAAGGTGACATACGAGCTTGAAGAGCTGCGGCGGCGGCGACAGTCCACTTCTCCTAAAACACTCTCTGAACACGCCATTGCCCGCATGCGACACGGGCACAAACACGTTTTTGACAAAATCAAAGGGCGATTGAATACCATGCCCGTCTTCTGTCGATTCTTGTTGAGCACGGACATCTACTGGCTCATCGAGTCCTACTTTCGGGCCAGGTACCTTGTTTTCAAGGGTGAGAAAGACGCGATTGAGTATCTGAGGCATCACGAACCGCAGATTCTTGAGGGGATCGCTGAGTTTTACGCGACGGATGATCTGGAACGGCAAATTGCGATTGTTTGCTCGATTAGCGAGCTGGTGCTGGCACCAGTCGGCGGCATGTGGCGGAATGGCGAGGTTCTCGCGTTTGGCGATGAGAACAGTGAGAATCTCCAAGAGCAAGGATATGAAGTGTTCTGCAAGTTGTTTAGACAAGCATAATAGAACAACATCCTGGACTGGCCGGCAGACGCTGGATCGGCGAGAGACAATAGAATTTTCAATTCGAGAAGCTCCAGATGCACCCATCCTGGTATCACGACGATTTGGATGGATTAGTGATATTGTCGTAGCCAGGGATTGGCGGCGTTTTGGTGTCGGCCAGTTATTGGCCCAGCAGGACATCTAATTGAGAACGCATCGCTCGTTATGTGCTTGATCAGTGCAGTTCCGGAGGGACAGATATGGGCGTGGAGTTCCAGTGGCAAATGGACTCCGAAGAAGAGTGGGAAACGCCTTCTCCGCGACCGGAACGACCGCGGCGGAATCGGTGGAAGACTGCGGGAATCGTCTTGGCGGTGGTGGTCGTAGGGCTGGCCATCGCGGTCGGACGCTTCTGGCAGCAGGTGCGTCGAGGCGAAGAGAATCTTAAATGCGATTTGAAGTCCGTAGCCAACCTGGAGGCACGGGCGCTGCGCGATGGCGACCGGGTGACGTTTCTCTGGCTGCAAGACCAGGATGACACGACCTGGTATGCGCGCCAGAAGGAGCGGATTCCGTCCTTGAGCAGCGTGCCCGTGCTGGAGCCGGGTCAAGAGGTGAATCTGGCTGTCCTGGAAGCCGCCTTGATGCCCGGGGGGCGGGCCTGGGCAGAGGTGGCCTGGGCGCTGGATGATGGCATCTACCGCCGGGCGCAGTTCTATCGTCAGGTGGAGGGTCGCTGGTTGCGGACAGGCGTCCAGCATGAGTATTTTGGGTTGGAGCACCCCTACGAGACGTCGCATTTCGCTTTCAAATTCCTGGCAGGTGATGCGCCAACGGTAGAGTGGATGGCCAGGCAGTTGGAGGCGTGGTACACCTCCGTTTGCAGCGATCTGAACTGCGACGACCATCGGCGCATCAACATCCTGCTCATACCCGACGGCGATGTCCCCAGGGGGTATCGTCCGCCGCATGGTTTCACGGTCAGCTCACCCCGCCTACGAGGTGTCCGCGAGGATGGTGCGTCACTGCCGGAGGAACGGCTGGAGCTGGCACGCATTCTGGTCTACCTGTTGGCAGCCCGGCGGGCGAGTGACATTGAAGCCACCCGGCAGCCCTACCTGCTGCTCGAATTCGTCAATTGGGAGATGCGGCGGCTGGACCTGGCCGACGAGGGCACGCCACCCACACCCGTGCTGGACTCTGTGATGGACTCTCGTGGCATAGACGGAGTTCGTGCGCTCCTGGAGGCGATGGGGCGAACCAACTCGGAGGCGGAAGCCTTGCGCCAGGCACTGGACGAAGGATTGCCGGACCAGGATGATGCCTTCGGCCAATACCTGGCGGCGATATTGGCCGTCGAGCGGCAGATGATGGCATGGCAAACAGCCGATTCGGTCGGCCTGACATCTGCGCCGCTGGCCCGGCAAGTGTTTGGGTCACTGTTGGCCGATGAGGCGGGGAGGTGGCGCTCTGAAATGTACGACGCGTTCAGAGGGTGGAAGCCGGGTTATTTCTTCTATGCGCTGCCCCCAGGACGTCCTGTTGTGGAGCGATGGGATCGGCTGGATGACGCGACCATCTGGGCTGAGGTGTCGTACTCTGGTGGGATCGGTGCTCGCACATTCCGGCGAGTAGAATTCTTCCGCCAGGTAGACGGTGCCTGGCGGCACACCCAGCCTGACCAGCGCTTCCTGGGCGAAGAGGTTACGTTGGATAGCGACCACTTCCGCCTGGTGTGCCACGTGCGCGAGGTAGAGTCGATGGTTGACGAGTTGGCTCGCCTGGAGTCGCTCTACCGGCAAATCGCCGATGCCGTTCAAACCCAGTTGCCACTGGGCGAACGCCTGACCATTCGCATCACAAGCGGAACCTCCGTTTCGCCCGCTCGCTCTTATCCCGGCGAAAACGAGGTACGGGTTTCCTCTCCGTATTTTACCGGTTGGTGGGATGATTGGGGCGCAGAGTATTTGACGGGCGGAGTGAGCCAGTTGCTGTTGGCCAGGCTGGCCTTTCAGGCCGCTGGAATCGAGGAGTCGCCGGTGTTCGATACGCCTCGCCAGATTTGGTCGGATATGATTCTCAGCGTCTGGCGGTGGAAGATCGTAAGTTCTGACACGGCCCAGGTCGTTCCATGGTATGGCGCGATGCCCGAGCCCTTGATGTCGGCGGTCAAAGCTAACGAATTGCTTTCTCTGTCCGAACTGGGACGCCTCACCTTCGGTTCTGAGGCCTTTACGTACAACCGGGAAGGCGGTAGCTGGGAATTGTCCTATCAGGAAATGGCCGCCATGATGAATTATGTCGGGGAGGCCTATGGGCAAGGTGCATTTGTATCCTTGCTGCGCTCGCTGCCAGAGGCCGATTCCCTGGAGGATTGGCTGCGGCTAGGGCTGGACGTCGATCCGGAGTCCTTTGAGGCAGACTGGCAGGGCTGGCTGGAAGAGCAAGCCACTCAATTGAAATGACCATACTGCGTTGAGAGACTTTGGTGATTAAATGATCGCTTCGCTGATCCTCTGGTGGCTCGCCCTCCAAGCCTTGGGGCTGATCGCTCTTCCTATAACCGCGCGTCTGTTTGAGCCCCTCTCCCTCAAGGGCTATGCCTTCGCCAAAACGACCGGCCTGCTCACCGTGGGCTATGGCATCTGGCTGCTGGCCACCTTTGGCTGGGTACACTTCGGCGCAACGGGCGTGCTCCTGGTCGGCGCCGTGATCCTGGCTGTCGGCCTGTGGGCAGTGAGCCGCTCCGGCGTGCGCAGTTTGATCGCGATGGTACGCACCCATTGGCCCCTGGTCCTGGCTTACGAAACGCTTTTCGCAGCGCTGCTGCTCGGCGGCCTTTGGCTGCGCTGGCATGGCGCCGTGGGCGCGGCGATTATCGGCACCGAAAAACCCATGGACCTGGCCTTCCTCTCCGGAATCCTCCACAGCGATTCCTTTCCCCCGCACGATCCCTGGCTGGCCGGCTATCCCATCAATTACTATTACCTGGGTTATTTAATGCTGGCCGTGCTGGCGGCCCTCACGGGGGGGAGTGCCGGCGAAGCCTTCAACCTGGGGTTGGCCACCACTTTTGCTCTAACCGGACTCATGGTCGCCGGCCTGGTGGTCGCCCTCATCGGCCAGGCAAGGCGGCATGCCGGCGAGCGAGCCAGCACATGGGGGACGGGCGCGGCGGCCCTGCTGGGCGTGGTCTTTGTGCTCGTTCTGGGAAACCAGGCCGGCGCCTGGCAGGTCTTGATCGGTTCGCCGCAGGTGGTCGCCCTGGATGGTCGGCAGTTGGTCTCTGCCGTGGGACAGCGCCTATCGGGTCAGAACAGCATAGAAGTCGATCCGCCGGTTCAAACGCCGCAGGGCGATTTCGGGACGATTACCGAATTGACGTCCGAGTCGAGCCGCTCTTTCAATTGGTGGTGGCCTTCGCGGGCGGTGTGGGATGAGGTCGAAGTGAGCCCGGGCGTGGTGGAGCGTCACTATGCCATCACTGAGTTCCCCTTCTTCAGCTTCTATTTAGGGGATCTTCACCCTCACGTCCTGGCTCTGCCCTTCAACCTGCTGGTCCTGGCCCTGGCCTTAAGTGCACTGGTCCGGCCCCTGCCCGGCACAGCCGGTGGCGGCATGCGCCATTGGTTGCCTTTGGCCGTCTCTGCGCTGGTGCTGGGCAGCCTCTACGCCATCAACTCCTGGGACACGCCCACGTATATGCTGCTGTACGTCGGCGCGCTGGCCCTGGGATACCGGCGCCAACTGCCTGAGGAGAAGACCGCGCGTGTTCTGGGGCAGGCATTACCGGCGGTGGCAGCCGTAATAACCCTGGCAGTTCTGGCCATTGCCCCTTTTCTGCTGACATTCCAGTCCTTCGCCGGCGGTGGGTCGGTGCCACAACCCTGGGCCAGCATTCCGGTCATCGGCCGGCTTGGTGCCATACTGCTGCCCGCTCCCGACCACACCGACCTGCACGAGTTTATCGGCATATTCGGGCTGTTCGCTCTCATTTTGTTGGTCTATGCCGCTGGGGGGCGGCGCGTAGTCCTTCGAAGTCTGGAAGACTTCGGAAGCCTGGCCTGGCTTTGGCCGGCCGCGGGGCTGCTGGTTGGCCTCCTGATCGGCATGCCCTTGCTGGCGTTGTTGCCGCTGGCTGCGGTCTGCGCCCGTGCTGCCTGGCGCTGTAGCGACCGGCCTGCCCGGGCTTTCGTTTTGTGGGCAACGGCGGTCGGTGCGCTGGTCATCTTTGGCGCCGATATCATCTATCTGCGCGACCCCTTCGAGAATCGCATGAACACCGTTTTCAAATTCTACTACCAGGCGTGGGTAATTTGGGGGACGGCTGCGGCCTTTGCCGCCTGGGCCTTGTGGCAAGGAGCACGGCGGCGACCGTACTTGGCCGTCGCGTGGAGCGTACCCGCGCTGCTGCTGAGCCTTGGCGCGCTGGTCTATCCGCTGGCTACGTTGGGATGGGGGCAGGCCTGGATCAGCGAGCGGCCCACGCTGGACGGGCTGGCTTTCTTGCGAGAATCCTCGCCTGACGAAGCGGCAGCCCTGGCATGGATCGCGCGCAACACGCAGCCCGGGGACATCGTGCTTACCGCCGCAGGTAGCTCATATGACGATGCGACGGGCCGGGTAGCGGCGGTTACCGGGCGGCCGACGCTGCTCGGCTGGTCGGGCAGCCACGAGCGTCTCTGGCGCCGCCGTTCCCCGGAGGTGCTGGCCGAAATCGCAGCCCGCGAGCGGGACATCCCGCTGATCTACACCACCACCAGTCCGGCAGTGGCACAGCAGTTACTTGAACGCTATAACGTGAAGTATCTCTTCGTCGGCCCGGTCGAACGGCGGTTATACGCCGGGCCGGGCCTTGACAAGTTCGATGCCTTCCTGGAACTGGTTTTTCAGCAGGGACAGGTTCGCATTTATCGCTGCTTTTGAGAGGACAACAATGACCACTTTCATGTGAGAAGACCTCCTGGGTGACTCGTTTTATGAAGCTGAGTCTACCCTCGGAGGTCTTCTTCTACCATCACCCACAACATTGGGGGTGACTTATATCTTAGCCGATAGACTGGCCCTCATTTTGGGGGCTCAGTAGCCAGGCCATCATTCTTTATAGGTTGACGTTGTTCAAATTGGTGGTGTAGAGGTGATAGCTTACCGCGTACGCATTGTCGTTCTCGATAAGAACCAGGACAGTCTCGCCGCTGATGACATTCCCGCTATAGGTCAGCTCGCCCACGTTCGGGTTGCCAGAGTTGTTGTCGCTCTTGTCACTGTTGGTGACCACGCTGCCCGCCCCAAAGGGAGCTACATTGGGACGATCGCTTACATCAGTAGTCTTCATACCAGGCGTCCACATTTGGCCGTGAGACCACTCCTGGGCGTAGTTGGCTGAGAACAGGTCCATTTGGACGTGATCGATGCTGTTGCCGTTGCCGGGCGTGGCGTACAAGCTCAAATCAAGAGGCGGTTGATCAAGTTTGTTTGAGCTGTCCTTCTCAACGTACCGTCCATTCACGTCATTCACTGTTATCGAGTACCACACTTGCTGCCCGGGCGCCAACTGGCCCGTCTCGGTGACGTCCTGCCCGGGAACTATCGACACCGCGATGGGATGATTCGGGTCGATCCCAGCCTGCGAAGCGGCCGAAGCTGTCACCGGCATCGCCAGGCCGACGAGGAGCGCGACCAGTCCCATGCCTGCCACGAAACTGTGCTTGTTAATCGTTAGGATTCTCATATCTTTTTTACTCTCCTTAGCGTAATGTGTTAGACGACTTCCGACCTAGCATCAAATTGGCGGTTGCGTCGTCGTTGTTTGGAAATTACGCTAAGCATCATAACCGATATCTATCGGCCGTACAAGACAAGAATCTACTCAATTTGGCTACAAGAATTTACCTATATCCGGTCAAAAATAACCTGGCATTCTCCCCTGTGTTTTGCCACTCAAAAATGCCAGGTTATACGATGAACGCGTGCTTTTATTCTTCGGAATCCAAACTGGCCCAGCCCCGGCGCAGGGCGTACAGCGCGGCCTGTGTGCGATTGTTGACGTGGAGCTTCTGGTAGATACTGCGCAGGCGATTGGCAATCGTCTGTACCGATAGATTGAGCTGCTCGGCGATGGCCTGGTTATCCGCCCCCTCCGCCACCAGGCGTAAGACCTCTATCTCACCCTCGGTTAACTGCTCGGCCTCAGGTGCCTCGGCGGCCGTCTGGCTCAGGCGGCGGAACTCATCCAGCAGCCTGGCCGCCATGGCCGGATCCACCAGCGCCTCGCCCTGGTGGGCCGCTCGCACTGCCTCCACCAGCACCTGGGCATCCACATTCTTGCGTAAGTAGCCCTTGGCGCCAGCTTTGATGGCATCAAATACATAACGATTGGCTTGATGCATGGTCAGCGCGATGATGCACGCCTCTGGATTCTCTTCCACGATGCGGATAATGGCCTGTATGCCGTCTAATTTGGGCATACTGATGTCCATCAGGATCACATCTGGCTTGAGCTCGGCCGCCAGGCGCACTGCCCCCTGGCCGTCCTCCGCTTCGCCGACCACCTGGAAACCACCTTTGACCTCGCAGATCTGGCGCAGGCCCTGGCGAAAGAGTGTGTGGTCGTCGACCAGCAATACTGTGATGGGGGGCATGGCTAAACTCCTGATCATCCCAACGGCAAAACGACCCGCACTTCCGTCCCTTGCCCTGGCTGGCTATCGATCACCAACGTACCCCCCGCTTTCTCCACGCGCTCGCGCATCTGTTTCAAGCCCAGGTGCCCACCATGCACTGCCTCTTCCAGGCCGTTCGGGTCAAATCCCAGCCCGTTGTCGCGAACAGCCAGCCTGATCGCTTCGTCTTGCGTCAGGTCCAAGCCGATCCAGACCAGGCTGGCCTGGGCGTGTTTGCTGACATTGCTGAGTGCTTCCTGGACAATGCGAAAGAGCGACAGTTCCAGAGCCGGCGGCAAATACTCCTCGTCTCCCGAGATGTGCAGATCCACATAGAATTGGTACAGGTTGTCAAAATCGGCAGCCAATTGGCGCAGGGCCGGGAAGAAACCGACTTCGTCCAGGGCCACCGGGCGTAGGGCAAAGATAGCCCGCCTTATCTCCGCAATCTCCCGGTCCAGAATGGCCTGCAATTCAGCCAGCTCGGCCTGCACTTGGGCTGGACTGGCCTGCACCCAGTCATACCACAACGAGGCCCGCAGGCGCAAGGCGGCCAGGTCCTGAACCACCCCATCGTGAATCTCCTGGGCGATGCGCCGGCGCTCTTCGTCAATTGCCTCGGCCTCTGAGCGACGCTGCATTTGCGCCGTGATGTCCTCCACAGCCACTACCACGTGATTGGCGTGCGGCCCCATTTCTGTCTCTGGGGTTGCGATGAGCCGCACCGGAAAAATGGCTCCATCTCGATGCCGGTTGGTCGTTTCGATAGCCACCGTCTCCCCGGCACTTACGTGTTCGATCAAACGATTGATCGTCCGGCGCGCCTTGGGTGGCATTATCTGTTCTAGCGTCAGGTCGGCAAACTCCGCCGCTGACCAGCCGTACACGGCCTCGGCCCGGCGGTTGGCGGCTATGATCACCGCCGGCGTAGAACTCACATCCACCTCGAAAATACACAAGGGAGCATTCTCAAAAAGGTGGCGAAAGCGCTGTTCATTGGCCCGCGCCGATGCCTCTGCCTGCTGTAAGTTGGTATACAGGCGGGCGTTCTGCAGAGCAACGCCCGCTTGCGTCGCCAGCAGCTCCAGTACTTCCAAATGTCCCGGCGCAAAAGCATTCGGTGTCAAATGGTTTTCCATATAAACCATGCCGGCCAGTTTTCGCTGGTGAAGTATGGGCAGGCACAAGATCGATTTGGGTTGCGCGCTGATTAAATAAGGGTCCTGGGCAAAAGGGTTGGCCGTTGTGGCATCGTTTACCAGGACTGGCTCACGGGTACGCGCTGCGTAGTGGATGATGGTCATTGGTAGCGCCGCCTCGCCCGGCGTGACAGAGGATACCTGCACCCCCGACGCGTCCGTCCTTGCCATGGTGGCCACCTCCCACTGATTCCCTTCCGGCAGCAGGAGATAGCCCCTTTGCGCGCCGGCGCTCTCGATCATGATTTTGGTCAATGTGTCTAGCAGCTTGGGTAGTTCTACCTGACCGGCAAGCTCCTGCACCGCCTCCAGTGCAATAGCCAGATCCATGTGGCCGGACAGGTGCCCGTCTGCGGCGGAGGCTGGCTGCATAGTATCGAGTGGCATGTTCATAGGCTTGTCCTGTGATTCACTACTTTGGAAGTAACTGCTCAACCAAAGGTGCAATGCACTTGATTTACACGAATGCCAGGCCGTATTTGCCATCATGCCGTTGACACGACCATCTAAGTGCGTTGCACCTGGTCCAACCTGAGTAGTAACCAATACTCTTCCTTTGGTTAGATGCCTATATTATAGGCAATACCATAAATCATGAGGAATCAGGTCTATCAGGTCTATCGACGTGACTGATCCCTGCCACGCAAAATTGCCAGACTGCGGCCTATGAATTGCCCACACCATATCCTCACCTATGCCTCCAAGCTGCGCAGCTAC
>JAHELX010000641.1 GCA_024643945.1 Anaerolineales bacterium | reverse complement strand
GTGAACATAGGCGTCCAGGTGGGAGACGGGATGGGAGTGGATACCTGGGTCGGCGTGGGCGCCACCCACCACAGGCTGACCTCAGCGTCGGTAGCCCACAGCACCAGCCCGCCGCCGGCTACACCCCCCAGCAAGCCGCCAATCAAAAAAGCGGCGACCAGCAACAGAACTACCAGGCAGCCGGTATCCGAGCGTTGGATAGAAGTAGGAGGGTCCTCACTCATATGGTCTCCTCTCCAGAGACCCGACGCAGTCTAGGCATAGGTCGCCTCAAAGGTGGTCAGCAATGGCCGTCCCACCTCAGGCAGCGAAAACTCTTCCAGATAGAGTTCGGTGGCTTCTTTCAAGTTGGTGACAGCTTCTTCAATAGTGTATCCCTGACTGACTGTCCCAACTTCAGGGCATTCAGCGACGTACAAATCTTCCTCTTTGTATATGACTGCAGTAAAGGTTCGTACGATCATATCCGCACCTCTCATAATAGCCAATAACCCTTGGCGAATGGTCAATAGTAAGGATTATTCGCTACTGGCTATCTGCTGTCTACGCTACTACCTCGACCCCTTCACCCTCAATCACTTCGCCTACCACCCAGGCCTGCTGCTCATGCCTGGCACACTCACCGAAGAAGTCGTCTACCCGGCCACTGGGCACGGCCAGCAATAGCCCGCCCGACGTTTGCGCGTCCCACAAGAGCATCTGTCGCTCCTCGGGGATGCTTCCGTCGAAGTCAACCAGGTGGCCGTAAAA
This sequence comes from Anaerolineales bacterium, assembly GCA_024643945.1. Next base: position 3,198 of record JAHELX010000641.1, on the reverse strand, counting down.
GGCCTTGTTGTTGTGCGAACCGCCGGGGAAGACCCACTCGGCAGCGTACTCGGTCGCACCGGGCAACAAGGGGATGGCGTCCATCCAAAAACGAAACCGCACGCCGCCGGCCTGGGTCATCTCGGTGGCGTGGCCCAGCAGGCCAAAGCCGGTGATGTCGGTAGCTGCCCGCACGCCCACCACCTGCCCGGCCACAGCCGCGCAGCGATTGAGGCGCTTCATACTCTCGATCATCGTCGCCGCGTGCTCGGGATGGACGATGTCGCGCTTGAGGGCAGTGCTGATGGTTCCGGTGCCTAGCGGCTTGGTGAGAATCAGCCGGTCGCCAGGATGGGCGCCTCCCTTGGTAAAGATGCGCTCGGGATGGACCATGCCGGTCACCGACAGACCATACTTGGGCTCTTTGTCCTGAATGGTATGCCCGCCGGCAATCACTGCTCCCGCCTCGACAACCTTATCGGCCCCGCCGCGCAGAATCTCGGTGACAAAGGCCGGATCCATGTCAGGGGGGAAGGCGGCGATGTTGAGGGCGAAGAGCACTTCGCCCCCCATAGCGTACACGTCGCTCATGGCATTGGCGGCGGCAATCGCCCCATAGTCATAAGGGTCATCCACCACCGGCGTGAAGAAATCGACGGTGCTGATCATGGCTTGCTGGCTATTTAGCCGGTAAACTGCAGCGTCATCGGCCACCCCCAGGCCTACTAGCAGTTCGGGATGCGCTTCGGTCGAAAATAGATCTTGCAGAGGGCGCAGAACCTGCGCCAGGACCCCAGGGTCCATCTTGCTCGCTCAGCCGGCACAAGCCGACATCGCGGTTAATCGCACTTGTTCGCGTGTCACTCGATTCTCCTGATTCCCCCAGTCCCTGACTTACCAAGCGCACTCGCTGCCCGGATTGTACCCGAAGGCACGCCTTGTGCCAAATCTAGTACCCCATCACAGGGATTATGATATACCAAGGCCACGCCCATTGCGGCTGAATCGGGCCTATCAAGATCACTTTGATGGGGCACTAGTGCTCCTTGGCATAAATCCTTTCCAAAGTACTTGTCCAATAATATAATACCCGTGCGTTGGGTATAACTTTGCACCTCAAGCGGCAAATGGGGCGGAAACTAATTGCAGAAGTAGCAAGTTATTTGTGGAGAAGTGCAAAGCAGTGACAAATGTCACTTCACTTTTGCCCAATCTGTATTATAATGAAATTGCAAATCAGTTGCAAAAGGAGCAACTACTCAGTCTACCCTCGCGGAGCACCCAATGGTCCCGAGCGCCCAATGGTCCCCTGCACAGGGGAAAGCCCCCCCACGGGGCTGCACAGGGGAAAGCTCCCCCACGGGGCAGGTTGTGTTGAGTGGCCATTCCTTGTCTGAATTGCCGAGTGTAGCGACAGCCCAGGCGGTCGCGTTTGCCCAAACCTGCCCCGTGGGGGGGCTTTGCTCCGCGAGGGTGGGCAGTTACCAAAAGGAATGATCTATGATGGCGCTTTCTGAAGATGTAACCCAAATCTTCCAGACTACGGGCCGGCGGCTGACCAGCCAGCGCCGGTTATTGCTCAAGGTGTTAGCTGAATGCGACGAGCACTTAGACGCCGAGGCAATCTACGACCTGGCCAAAGAACAAGATCCCAACATTAGCCTGGCCACCGTTTACCGTACCTTGAAAGTGCTCAAAGAAGCGGGCATTGTCGAAGAGCAGATACTGGACCCCGAAGGGCAGAGACGCCTCTACGAGATGGCAAATAAAGCCCACTATCACTTCACCTGCCTGGGGTGTGGCCGGGTCATTGAGTTTGAATCACCTCTAATCGAGCAGGCGAGCGTCGAACTGGCTGCACAGTTTGACCTGGATGTCGTCCAAACACGCGTCCACATGGATGGCTACTGTGCCGACTGTCAGGAAAAAGACTCGATAGCATAGGAGGCTCCATGACCGACATCGTGAACCGCAAAAACATGAGCGTGGTACTGGTCGCCTGTTCGCCAGCACGCGCTGAAGGGCAAGATTCCGTCCGACCCCAACCTATGGCGGCGACTAACCAGACAGTCGAAACCGAGAGTGCCACCCAGGTCGCACCGCTCGATTCGCCTCCAGTTGCCATCTCCTCCCGACATTCCCATACCGGCCTTCCCCCTGATGGACCGCAGGGCCAGAGTCCTGGGGACCTCCGCTTGCAACAGGGGTTGCATCGCGTCGTTCACGACATTCTGGCGCGCGGCGGGTTCGGCAGCGTTGAAGTTGGTTACTGCCGCAGTGGATACCCGTCGGTGGAGGAGGCAATTGAACACGCCATCACCCACAGCGCCCGGCGGATTGTGGTGGTGCCGATGGTTTTCTCCCTGGCTCATCCTTCGCCTTGCGAGTACTTTGCGGGAGCGCCTTTGAATGACTTGCGACGACGTACCGCCGAGGCCCATGCACGACACCCGGGCACAGACATCGTGTATGCGGGTCCCCCTTTCGATCACGAACGCCAGGTTGACCTCATTCTCAGCAAAATCCGCGAGTATGAGCCGGAGACATTCAAAGTGGGCGCGCTGTCTCTGCTCGACCTGGCAGCGGGCGAGACAGGGATGGTGCGCGAACTGGACGGCGGCACTCATTTCCGCAGCCGCATGGCGTCGCTGGGTTTCACGCTAGGCGTACGGGTAAAGATGGTGCAGAATTATGGCCACGGAGCGGTCATTGTTAGCCTGCGCGGAACGCGGGTGGCGTTGGGCCGGGGAGAGGCGCGCAAGGTAGTCGTCGCCCGCCGGGCTAACCAGGGACAACCAGGATTTTGAGGAGTGAGCTATGGCGAAGGTTCCATTGCCAGACGTTGGGGCCATGCTGACCAGCAGCGGTCATTGCGCTCCAGCACGAGAGACCCAAGAGAAGATGATCCCGGCCGGGGAGCGGGTTATCACCGTCGCGCTGGCTGGCCAGCCCAATGTGGGCAAGTCTACAGTGTTCAACATGCTCACCGGGCTCAGCCAGCACGTAGGCAATTGGCCGGGCAAAACCATCGCGCGCAAGACGGGCATCTATCAACACAACGGCACCACGATCCGGCTGGTTGACCTGCCCGGCACCTACAGCCTCACGGCCAATTCTCTGGAAGAGCAGGTAACCCGAGACTTTATCATCAAGGAACAGCCCGACGTCGTGATTGCTATTGTCAACGCGGCCACGTTGGAACGCAGCCTGTATCTGTTG
>JAHELX010000078.1:7608-15010 GCA_024643945.1 Anaerolineales bacterium | reverse complement strand
GGTGAGGTCTACCGTCCCTTCGGCAGCTACGCCCAGCAGCGGAAAGGTAGCCCCAACTTCGGCGCGGGCCTGGCCCATTAAGGCCATCACGCCGGCGTTAGTACCGCCGTCCACGACCGTCGCGCCGGCCGCCTGCGCCACTCCGGCCAGCGCGTGGAACAATTCTTTTAAGGGCGAGGCAGCCTCTCCCGCCAGCGACAAGCCCGCCGCCCCACCCACCAGGACCAGGACCGGCCAGGGCGGGGCCAGGGCCAGCGCGGCCAGGGCGTCCGGCAGCCCATCCAGGTCAGCGATGCGGGCCAGGCGGGCGGCATGGCCGCCGGGAAAGGTCAGCGTCTCCGGTTGCTGGGCCATCATGCCTCCTCTATAGCGGCCAACAATTGAGCCGCCAACCGGTTGGGGTCAACGTTGGTGGCCGGGAGCACCACATCCGCTTGGCCGCTGGCCTCACCCTCCAGGAGCACCTCGATCCGCCGCAAGGGGCGGGCGCGGCGCGGGTTATCTCTCTCTTCCCCGGCTAACGTCCACTCCCGTGCCGTCCATCGGCTCCTATAGAAGGTAGGCGTCACCAATGCCACAGCCCAGGTACTCTGTCGCAAACCATCGGCCAGTACCGCCGACAGCAAATCGTTATCTATCTGGATGTCCCCCCGCGCCACGCGCCCAGGAACCATCCAGTGATCCCACCAGCAAGCGACGCCCTGACCGGTCAACCGCTCCGCCAGCGCCATGGCCAGCGGAGCTGCTTCTGCCCGCCGGTAGCTGAGAAAGACTATCTGCCCTTCAGCCACGGCGCGAGCGAAGGCCTCCAGCGCCGCCCCCGCACCGGGTGTCAGATGGCGCACCGTTTGCAGGTGGGCGGGCAGGCCGGCGTACAATCTCTTCTGCTCGGCTACCAGCCGCTGGCAGTGGGGGCAATCGCGCAACGTCGGCGCGCGACCGACGAAAGTCAACGCGAGCAGAGTCTGGTAGGCATTGTTGAGAGGATAATAGCGACTGGCAGGTGGTGGTTCAGCCAGGACGACGTAGCGCCAGCGGGGATCGAAGTCCGGGGGGATGGCCGCCGCGAGACCGTCAGGCGTCTGGCGATCCACTACCTGGGCCACCTGCAGGCGGGCGATAAGAGAAGGGGGCAGCCGGTATCCGGCAAAGCGAGGCGCGGTCAGTACCCATATCACGTCCCCTGGCCGGGCCAGGCGAGCCAGGCGAATCTGCGCGCTGCCGTAGGCGTAAGGGGCCTCGGCAACGACCGGACGGTCGGGGCGACGCCCCCGCTTCCAGCGACGGATGACATCCCAACTCACATACACCAGCAAATGGCGCGGGTCGATTGGTTTCCTCCCTCTGTACCCGGCTGGGGACGGAGACACACAATTCCGCCCCTTTCGCCTGAGATTGGAGACGAATATGCGCATCTGCCCCATATGGCCGGGACCTCCCGGCACATGGATCCCTTTCGTCCAGTTTATCACAGATTAGGCAGGAATGGCAAGCCCGTCCCGAAATTCATCCGGGGCGGGCCTTTTATACCCAACGCGTGTGGGTATTATAAGTTGCTAACCGGCTGGTGTACCGGTGGCAGCCGGCGATGGTGACGCACCTGGTGTCGGCGTGGGCGCCGGAGCGCCAGTGGGAGAAGGCGTAGGTGTTGGCGTGTTAGTCGGCGGATTGGGCGTTGGCGTGCCAGTTGGCGTGCTGGTCGCTGGTTCTGAAGTGGGTGTATGGGTGGCGGGTTCCAGCGTAGGTGTGTCAGTCGCCGGTTCCAGCGTAGGCGTATCCGTCGCCGGTTCCGGCGTGGGCGTGTCGGTCGGCGGTACAGGCGTTGGGGTATCCGTCGCGGGTACAGGCGTCGGCGTATCGGTGACCGGCGCGGGGGTAGCCGTGTCGGTCGGCGTGGGTGGCGGGTTGTCAATGAGAATAGTGACCCGCCCCTCGTAAGCGCCGCCCGCCTGGTCGAAGACGACCACGCGCAGGGTGTAGGGTCCGTTGGGCTGCTCCCGGGTGTCCCATTCGGCCAGCGGCCCTCCTTCCACCAACTGGTTGATAGGGCCGGCCACCGGGCCGAAAGCCTGTGGTCCCCAGCTTACGCCGTATTCGACCAGGTAGTGGGAGAAATTGGCGGCCAGCGCCACACCCTCAATGGTAATGACGCCCTCCACCGTCTGGCCATCGGCCGGCCAGGTGATGAGCGCCTGGGCCGCGCCGGCCGGCTCCGGACAGGGGTCGGGGGGTTGCTCGATGCCATGCTCGAGGGCCCATTCCCGCCCGTCGGGCGGATACACCTGGAAGTAACGCTCGATCACCACATTGGGCGGAGTAAACTCGTGGGCGATACAGTTGGCCCGGGTATCAAGGCGCACCATCTGGTGAATATCGTGTTCCGGGCCCAGCGGGGGCTGATCCTGGGCGAAAATCTCAGTCGCCCGGCGCGGACAGACTGGGCTGGGGGTGGTGCCTGAGTCGGCGCAGATCTCCATCTCGACGATGGTCGGCGGGCGGATGAAGTCGCGCACCGGCACCCCTTCCAGGGCTCGTTCCATCACGTTGTGCCAGATGGGGCCGGCACCGCTGACGCCGCTCACGCCCTGCATCTTGCTGTTATCCGAATTGCCCACCCACACGCCCACCACGATGTCAGGCGTATAGCCTAGCGTCCAATCGTCGCGGAAGTCGTTGGTGGTGCCCGTCTTGACCGCGGCCGGTCTCGACAGCTTGAGCACGCTGTTGGGGCCAAAAGCAGGCGTACGCGCCTGGTTGTCGGCCAGGATGTGAGTAATCAGGTAGGCGTGCTCGGCGCGCAGCACGCGCGTTCCTTGCGGCGGGTGATATTCGTCGATCACCCGCCCAAAGTTGTCGGTGACGCGCAAAATGGCAACGGGCGGCACGCGCAGACCGCCATCGGCCATAGCCTGGTAGGCACCGGCCATCTCCAGCAACGTCACCTCGCCGCCCCCCAGGGTCAGCGACAGGCCGTAGTCCTCGCGGGTGAGGGTAGTGATGCCCAGGCGTCTGGCCATCTCTTTCAAAGCCGGGACACCGATGAACTCCAGTGTTTTGACTGCCGGGACGTTATACGAATTGGCCAACGCATTTCGCAACAGCACGGGACCATGGAACTTCCCGTCATAGTTGGACGGCCGGTAGATGCCCCCCGCTCCATCCGGGTATTCCACCGGCACGTCCATAACCAAGGTCGCTGGCGTCCAACCCTGCTCGAAGGCGGCCAGGTAGGTCAGCGGCTTGATGGCCGAGCCAGGCTGGCGCGGTCGTAGGGTGACGTTCACCTGGCCGTCGATGTTCTCGTCGTTGAAATCCTTGCTGCCGACCATGGCCAGGATCTCGCCCGTCTTGACGTTGAGCACTACCACCGCACCGTTGGTGGCATTCTTGCCCTGCAGCGCATTGATCTGTTTGACCACTTCCTCTTCGGCGATGGCCTGGATGCGCGGATCCAGAGTGGTTTGCACGCGCAGCCCCGCCTGGTAAAGCAGGTGGGGTTCGTAGCGAGCTTCGAGCAACTGGCGGACGTAGGTCACGAAGTGAGGCGCGGCAAACGCGGCGCGCTGCGGAGCGTACTGGAGCTCCTCCTGGTAAGCAGCGACCGCCTGGGCCGGGGTGATGTTGCCCGCCTCGACCATCAGGTTGAGCACCACCTGCTGGCGGGCCTTGGCCACTTCGGGATTGGCGAAGGGGTCATACAGAGCCGGCGACTGGGGCAGGCCGGCCAGCAAGGCCGCTTCGGCCAGCGTCAGGTCGGTCGCCGGCTTGCCAAAGTAGGTCTGGCTGGCGGCCTCGATGCCATACGCCAGGTTGCCGTAATAAATCTGATTGAGGTAAATCTCCAGGATTTTGTCTTTGGGGTAGCGGCGGGCGAGCTCCACCGCCAGCACTGCCTCGCGGATTTTGCGCGAAAGAGTCTTCTCGGATTGCTCTTCGGGAGTGAGCAGCACAGTGCGCGCCAGTTGCTGGGTGATGGTGCTGCCGCCGGAGACAATCTCACCCTCGCTGAGGTTGTAATAAAGGGCGCGGACGACGGCGATAGGGTCCACGCCGACGTTCTGATAGAAGAAGCGATCTTCGGTGGCGATGGTTGCCTGCTGCAAGTACGGGGAGACCCGGCTGAGGGGCACCCAGGTGCGCCGCCCCGCCGACGGGTCCATCAACTCCCACAACAGGTTCCCATTCCGGTCGTAAATCTGGCTGCTGGCGAAGGTGAAGGCCCGATTTTGCAGCTCCTCGGGGGAGGGCAACTCAGCCGCGATGTAAAAGTATCCGGCCACGCCGCCGACAATGATCAGCAGCGACAGAGCCACGATAGCCATCGCCGCCACGATGAAGCCGCGCAGCAGCCACTGCCCCAGGCTGACCTGCTGGTGAGGGCGGCGCGGGGCTGAGGAAGACCTGCGCGTGCTCTGGCCCCGCATGGCGCCGGGGTAGTTGCCGGGCGGCGGTGGGGGCGGGGCACTGCCCGGTTGCCCAGGAAGTGGGCCGGCAGAGCGCCGCGTCTGGCTGGCAGAATCGGGCGGGGGCGCCGCCGGTTGTCTCTGGCCGCCGCTTTGCGTTGGGGCGTCGGACCGCCAGTAAGGAGGCGGAGTCTGGGGACGTTGTGGCCGGGTGTCGTCCTTATCTGAATTGGACCGGCCAGATCCAGGCTCGCCAGGTAGCAGAGGACCGGGGTCGGTAGGTGATTCGCTCATCTTTTACAAATCCGCATGGCGTGCAGTTCCTGTCCCTCTATTCAGCGTCCAATGAGAGTATATCAGAAAGGCAAAGCGTCGTCAATCTAAGGTCCGCGCTGCCAGCAGCTTGTCCCACATTTAGGATGCACCCGGCGCCCCCCAACCGGCTTGTCAGCGTGGGCGGCGTGACGTATACTTGGGCCAACATGTCTGAAAAGGCGTGGAGCCCGACTGGGCAGACTGGCCCACCCATAGGTCCCCTGCGGGGATAGGTCCCCTCTGGGGAAAAGTCTGCCCCACACTACCTGCCAGACACGCGCTTGACTATTGGCAACTGGTGATTACATGCAGGAGGAGATCACGTATGCAACTGCCCCCAGAACACCTGGGATCGTTTTATCTGGGAGCCGAATATGATTTACAAAGGGGAGCACACACCGCCATCCCTCTCAACTATGACTCCCGCGACCTGACCACGCACGCCCTGTGTGTCGGGATGACCGGGAGTGGGAAGACAGGGTTGTGCCTGGCACTGCTCGAGGAAGCCGCCATTGACAACGTACCAGCCATCCTCATCGATCCCAAAGGTGACATCTCTAACCTGGTACTGCAATTTCCCGACCTGACCCCCCAGGACTTCGCGCCCTGGATCGACCAGGATGAGGCGCAACGCCAGGGAAAAACCGTCGAAGAGTACGCGGCAGACGTCGCCGCGGATTGGAAACGCGGCATCGAAACGTGGGGGATGAGTTCCGAGCGGATCCGCACCCTGAAGGAGGCGGGGGACTATACCATTTACACTCCCGGATCCGACGCCGGCCTGCCCGTGAATATCCTGGGCAGCCTCGCCGCGCCAGGCTTGAACTTCGACGCCCAGGCCGAAACCATCCGGGAACGTATCGCTGGAACGGTGAATGCCCTGCTGGGTTTCATCGGCATATCCGCCGATCCCATTCAGAGCCGGGAGGCTATCCTGCTGTCCAACATATTCGAACACTTCTGGCGCCAAAATCAGGACCTGGATCTGACCCAATTGATTCTCTCCATACAAAACCCACCGGTCCGGCAACTGGGCGTGTTGGACGTGGACACCTTTTATCCTGAAAAAGAGCGCTTTGAGCTGGCGATGGCCTTCAACAACCTGGTAGCCTCTCCTCGATTTGAAGGCTGGCTGCAGGGCCAAGCCCTGGAGATTAACTCCCTGCTCTACACCGCAGAGGGGAAGCCGCGCCACAGCATTTTCTACATCGCCCATCTGCCAGACAAAGAGCGCATGTTCTTTGTCACCCTCCTGTTGGAAACCGTCCTCGCCTGGGTACGCCGCCAGGCCGGCACCAATAGCCTGCGAGCGCTTCTCTACTTTGACGAGGTCTATGGTTATCTTCCTCCGGTCGCAGAGCCGTCTTCAAAAAGGCCCTTGATGGCCCTCCTCAAACAAGGTAGAGCCGTGGGATTGGGCTGCGTCCTGGCAACTCAAAACCCGGCCGACGTAGACTACAAAGCTCTGACCAATGCCGGGACGTGGTTCATCGGGAGGCTCCAGGCTGAGCGCGACAAGGCGCGCGTGATCGAGGGACTCGAGAATGCGATAGCAGAGACGGGGGGAGAGGGTAAACGGGTTGATTACGAGCGCATCATCGGCCAACTCAAGCCGCGAGTCTTCCTGATGCACAATGTCCACGAAGAGGAGCCGGCCATCTTCCAAACCCGGTGGGTGATGAGTTACTTGCACGGCCCGCTGACCAGGCCCCAGATCCAGGCCCTGATGGCAGAGCGTAAAGACCAGGACAACTTTGCCCCCGAGGCGAGCGTGCCGCCGGCTTTGATTAGCCAACCAGCGCCAACGACCGAGAGCCTGGCACCCCCAACGGGCTTCTCCCCAATCCGCCAGGTGCTGGATCCCAGCATTCCCCAGCTCTTCCTGCCTGCCAGCGTGGATGAGACTGGGGTGGTACAACGTCTGCCACGAGCGGCGCAGGGCAACATCAGAATAGAGCAGGCACAACTGGTATACGAGCTGGCCATTCTGGCCGGAGCGACCGTCCGCTTCTTCGACCGGAAGCAGAGCATATCCGAACAACACGAGCGCCTCTTACTGGCTCCCTCACCTGATCACCTGGGCGCTGTGGATTGGAATGAAGCAGAAGCCCTGTCCATTCCACTCAGCGCTCTGGAGCAGGAGCCGGCCCGATTGGCGCCGGGACAGGGTCCCTTCTTCGCCCCTGTGCCGGAAGCGGCCAACAGCGCGCCGGAACTAAAAAACATCGGCCAGGCGTTCGCAGACTGGTTGTATTACAACAGCCAGTTGACGCTGCTGGCTCATCCCGAGCTAGACCTGGTGCAGCGGCCGGAAGAGACGGAACAGCACTTCAAGCTGCGACTGCGCCAGGCCATGCGCGAGCGCCGAGACGCAGAAGTCGATCGGTTGAGGGAAAAATACGCCACCCAGGTGGAAAGACTCGAAGCCAAGCTGCGCAAGGAAAAGCGCGAACGGGAGCAAGACCAGGCAGACTACGCTGCGCGTAAGCGGGAAGCGTGGATCGCCACCGGCGAGATGCTGTTGACTTTGATGAGAAGGCGCAGGGTGTATCGAACGGCAAGTTGGAACGCCAGCCGGCGCAGGTTGGCCAACCGGGCCAAAATGGAAGTTGAAGAAAGCCAGCAAGAGATGGAGGACCTGGAGGCCGAACTGACCGGGCTGCAACAGGAGCTGGAGCAAGAAG
>JAHELX010000078.1:0-7598 GCA_024643945.1 Anaerolineales bacterium | reverse complement strand
CCGGATCACCCCCAAATGGGTGGACATCTTGAAAGCGTTAACTACCTACGCAGTGCGCCCCCGCCGGGCTGATATAAAGGTCAGGATCGTCGGCCTGGCGTGGGTCCCTTCATGGGTGATCACTTACGTTGAGGGCGGACGATCTCTTAGCGCTACCCAACCGGCTTACCCGGTCCGTAACGACCCCTGAGCGTCTAGCAGATATGTGCCACTCGTCCGTTATTTTGCCCATACTATGACTCTGCTGACAAAAAAGAATTTTGACCGCAGGGGATTATTCCAGTTCAAAGCTCACCGTGACCCTGGCGTTAACCGTGATCTGACCAGGCGCCATAGTACCCTCCGCTGCCAGAGAGTCTCCGCCAACCTCTTGAATCACATTTTGAGCCATCCCTCCGCCCCAGCGAGACCCCCACCAGGAATTGTACCAGGACCACCACCCGACCTGGTCTTCGTGAATCGTATAGGGTTCACCTACCTTCTGACCCAATTCGCCAGCCAAAGCGATCGCTTTTTCCTGAGCGGCCTTGATAGCCAGTGCCCGCGCCTCATCTCGATATTTCCTGAGATCTGTAGTACGAAATTGAATCCCATGGACATAATTGACTCCACCCTGAAGTACGCTGGTAAGCAAATCCTCGAACTTGGAGATGTCCTTTAGGGTGATTACAATCGTTTTACGAACAAAAAAGCCGATGAAATCATGCCTCTCATAGCTGTCATTATAGCGCGGCTCAATACTGATGTGCTCAGTTTGGATATGTTGTGACTGAATGCCGTAATCTTTGACCAGGGCCAGCACCTGCCTGACCCGTTCGTCATTTTGACTTTTCGCCACGTTTAGGTCCTTATCCCAGGTTTCGACACCCAAGGTAATAATCACCTCGTCGGGGACAACCCGAACATCTGCGTCACCGCTAACGGTGATAAGCCGGGGTTCCTGGGACACTTGCCGATTTTCAGCCCAGGCGGCCAGCAAGAAGACCGAAATAAACGCAAGGACAAGAAGGCCGATAGGCTTTGCTTTCATGGTGTTTATCCCTCCATTGAAATGGTGAGCTTTCTCGGAAAGTCCTTTATAATCTAAGTGCCTGGCCTGACGGAACACGGACCACGCAACACGTTCGTATATATTGTAGACTGATTGTGTGGTAGTTGTGTGACAAAGGGGAGACAATCTAAAGGTAAAAGGAGAACAAAAGTAAGATATGAAATACTGCCAGTCGAGAGGGGATCAGGCACGAAGGCTCAGGGAGGAGGCAAGGTAAAACTCACCACTGTGCCCTGCCCTTCCCGGCTCTCCAGCCATAATCGACCCCCATGAGCCTGAACCAGGGCCCGGGCAATAGCTAACCCCAATCCACTGCCGCCCTGGGTTCGGGAGCGAGCCTTGTCGGCCCGGTAGAAGCGCTGGCCGATGTACGGTAAGTCCTTCGCCGGAATACCGATGCCCTCGTCGCACACCTGCACCAGCGCCGACGGGCCCGGCCCGGCGCTCACCTGGACGGTCACAATGCCCCCAGGCCGGGAATATTTGATGGCATTATCTACGAGGTTAACCAAAATCTGTTCAAATCGATCCGGGTCAACCCAGGCCGGAGGCACATCGGGGCTCGCTTCCAGTTTCAAAACCAACTCCCACGCCTCGGCCTGAGGCGTCAGCCGGTCTACAGTGGCTCGGAGCAGTTCCGCCAGGTCTCTCGACTCGCGGCGCAGGTTGAGCGCTTCCGAATCAGCCCGTGACAAGAGCAACAAATCGTTCACCAGCCGGATGAGACGATCGGTTTCGTTCTCCGCCGTCTCCAGGAAACCGTCACGCACTTCGCGGTCTTCGATCGCCCCAGCGCGCAGGGTTTCCACCATGCCCTTGATGGACGTCAACGGGGTGCGTAATTCGTGGGAGACGTTGGCCACAAAGTCAACCTGCATCTGGCGAGCGGCCTGCAAGCGGGCGGTCATATCGTTAAAAACCCGGCTCAGGCGACCTACCTCGTCTCGGGATCGGACCGGCACCTGCTGGTCGAACTGTCCCTGCGCCACGGCCCCAGCGGCTGCCGTCAGCCGGCGCAAGGGGCTGGCGATGGCCCCCGACAAGAGTAAGCCTGCCACACCCGACAGCAGCAATGCGATAGCCATCGCCGACAGCCAGCGTGCTCGCAGGTCGCGCAACACGGCTGTTGTGTCGCGCAGGGGCTGGCTGAGATAAACCACCCCCACCAGTCGATCCTCAACCAGAACCGGGAGAGTTACATGCATGGCGGCCTCTCCGTCGGCCTGGTCGGTGCGACTGGCATATTCCCCATCCAATGCCCGGGCTACCAGCGACTCGGCTCGCAGGTCTTTGCCCCGATCTTCTTGCTGGGAGTCCACCAGCACCACCCCCCGGGCGTCCAGGATACGGATGCGAGTCTCCAGTTGAGCGCTGAGCCGGAGTGAGGCATCGGCCAGATAGGTCAAATCCATTTCACCCAGAGAGAGCGCGCCGGTGGATCGTGGCAGGTTTTCAGCCTGCAGAGAGAGGTTGCTCAATTGTTGTTGCTGGACGGCGTTGTAGGCCGGAGCCAGACTGGCTTCCCCTGGGCGGGCATCAACGCCCCCCGGCGCGCCGGGCGAAGGCTGTGGCCCCTCGGTTATTGCACCGGGGATCAGGGCCTGAGCCGTGATGCGAGCCTGGGCAACGAGACTATCCTCGGTGGCCTGCAAGAAATAGCGCTCCAGGAAGGACAATAACAGAACTCCCGACAGCCCCATGGCCAGGATAATCACCGCCAGGTGGCTGAAGGTCAGCCGGACACGGATGCTCGAGAACACAGGGTCGCCCTCCTGGGTCATAACCCATCTTAAATCATACAACTATGGACTTAGCTTGTAACCCACACCCCGGACGGTGATGATCATCTCCGTATTGGGCGCGGCCTGGCGCAGCTTGGCCCGCAGACGCTTGACGACGGCATCTACCACACGCAGGTCGCCGTGGTATTCGTAACCCCATACCTGTTCTAGCAGTTGCTCTCGACTTAATACCCGGCCGGCGTGACGGGCCAGCGTGTGTAACAACTCAAACTCCAACGTGGTGAGTTCCAATTCCACGGCACCTAGATAGGCTTCGTGACGGGCAGCGTCCACCATCAGGGCCCCTACCTGGATCGCATCCGGCGCTGTCTCTTCCGGTCGTGGGGCAGTCCGGCGCAGCACGTTCTTGACCCGGACCATTAACTCACGCACACTGAAGGGCTTGACCACGTAATCGTCGGCCCCCAATTCCAGGCCCACCACCCGGTCCACTTCGGCATCGCGGGCAGTGAGCATGATGATGGGCACGTCACGCTCGCGGCGCAGGATCCGGCACACTTCCAGCCCATCCAACCGGGGTAACATCAGGTCGAGGATGACCAGGTCAGGCTGCTCCCGGCGGGCCAGATCCAGCGCCTGCTCACCGTCCCAGGCGACAAGCACCTCATAGTTGGCCTGCTTCAGGTTGTAGGACAACACGTCTACGATGGGTGGTTCGTCATCCACAATCAGGATTTTGGGGGACATAGACAACTCCTGGCCAGGCAGCTCTCGTAACTGTTCTAAAAATGCTCGTAGGACAAACTGTTAGTTTGTCCGTGGCGGGACAAGCTAACAGCTTGTCCTACACCTATACGTTTTCACGGGACATGGTGCTCCGCAGCGGGCATGGCGACTACGCAGCCTACCCTGTTGTAACTCAACAGGCTCTCACTGCTCATAGGCCCCGATGTCGGGTGTGGTATCGCGGGCATGGCCCTCGACGTCCTCGGCCGGCGCCCCCTCAGCGCTGCCGGCGTTCACAGCGGGACTGCCCGCCTGCAGATGCAGATCCACCTCCGGCCAGCCGGACACAAAGAGCGGCTCAGAGGTTATGTTCCCCTGGCCCTGGCCGGTGGAGGCCGCCCAGGTGCCATCAGCAATCTCGGCCCGGATAAGGTCGGGATCATCCCGCCCGCTTACCAATTCGGCCGTGATCTCGCCGTCCTCCCGGCTCCAGTAAAGATTGTGCCCTTCGCGCACCAGGTTGACCCCCGCCCCCAGGTAGATACCTGTGGGCTCGCCGAAAGGGTCGGCGTTGAAAGCGAAGATGTTGTTGACCAGGGTCAGCGCCACCGCCGGAGGGGAACCGAACTCGGGATAGCCGGCGACGAAGGCCCAGTTGCGCTCGCTGTAGGCCGCATCCCACATATTGTAGGCAATGGTGTTGTTGACCACCTCCAGGGTGCTGGTAAAGGTACCTACCCAGGCCGCGCTGTTCCCCTGACCCCAGATGACGTTGTTCTCCATCCGTCCCCCAGACCACAGCTTGATGCCGTTCAGGTGATTGCGCACCACGCGGTTGCGGCGCACGAGGATGCCGGGCACGTTGCCCTCGCGGTCGCGGGAGTTGAGGTCAATCCCATCGCCGCCGTTGTCGTGAACGTAGCAATCTTCGACCAGGATATCGTGTCCCCGGGCCAACTCCAGGCCGTCAGAGCCGTAGAATGCCTCGCCCTCCAGGCCAGTGCCGTATATCTCCAGGCGGCGGAAGACCATCTGATTGCAGGGGCCGGGCGTGCAGTCTACCGCCGAGTACTGGCTGCCGTGAATCGCGCTGTCTTCCAGGACGATGCTCTCAACCGGCCCCTCTTCCGGGAGACCTTCGGTCTCGCCGTAGGTAAAGCGGACGCTGGCCTCGCCGCCGCCGATGTCCAGATGATCCAGGTGAATGTAGCGGTTCTCCCCCGACAGTTCCATGCCCCAGATCTGGAAGTTGCGCAGGGCGAAACCGCTGATACGCAGGTAGGAAGTGCCCCGGTCCAGGATCAAGAGTTCGGCCGTGCTGCCCCCACCATCCAGGATGGGTACCTCGCCGGGATAGGCGACGAAGGTAATGGGAGCATCGGCTGTGCCGGACTGGGCCAGGTGAGTCTCTTCGGTAGGGTAAGTGCCGCCCCGGAAGCAGACGCTATCGCCCGGCTGCGCCGTGTCGGCGGCGAGCTGGAAGGTGGCCCATGGCTGGGCTTCGCTGCCGGGGGCGCTGTCGTTCCCACCGGGAGCCACGTAGTAGGTGCAGGCGACGGGAGAAATGGTCCCCATCGGGATGGAGGGAGGCGGCGCAGCGGTACCGGTCGCCGCTTCAGGAACAGGGGTGCCGGTTGGGGGTGCTGGCACGGGAGTCCCAGCCGGGGGTATGGGCGTATCCGCCGGCTCCGGCGCGGGCATTTCGGTTGTCTGTGCGGTCTGGGTGGCGGCAACCGCCGCTTGTACGGTTGCCTCGATGTCGTGGGCGAGTTGGGTGGCGGCAACCGCCGCCTGCACCGTTGCCTCGATGTCAGGCGTTGGGGCGCTGCCACAAGCGGTTAACAACAGACTCGTCAGCGTGAGAAGAACCACAAGGTGCTTCATTTTTCAGGCCTCCTTTAGATGGTGATCAGCGTCGCTGGCAAAGTGTGTCTCAAGAGAATTTTCGGCAAGGTTGAATTTACATACTCTGTCCCGTGACGGTTGGCTGATGTATATTATGTTAACTTACAATTGAAGTGGCACAGGAACGACCCACAACCCTATTCACTCATCAAGTAGAGAAGGCGTCTCCTACCATCGCCACCCCGCCTCCCCATCCTCCGTCCCCTCTGCAGGTAGCGAGGGGGTTTCCCCGTCGGCGGCGGCCTGGAGCCAGACGATGAGCAAGCCACTTCCCGTATGCTCTTCTGTTATAATGCTATACTGAATGTTGATCGTTACGGCTCCGCCGTCCGCTTCTCCATACGGTACCTGCATCTTCATAAGCCCTAGATTACGCGGTTTGCCTCTGTGGCAGACAAAGCCTTCTCCGCCTTCAAAGAAGCAGCGGACCAAGTCATCGCTGCCCCTGTCAATTTCCCATCTATCAGCAGGTTCGATGATCAGCGGATCACTTTCGTAAGGATAGGCAAGGAAATGAGCTTTTACGAACATCTCGATTTGAACGTAACGTGCCATTCTGTCGCCATTGTTAAGCAAGTAGAGCCGGAATGCGACAGAGGTGGCCTTCAAAGGATGGTCGGGATC
The DNA here is from genome assembly GCA_024643945.1 of Anaerolineales bacterium. The sequence goes on along the minus strand of JAHELX010000078.1, from coordinate 1,550 downwards.
CTTCTGAGGAATGGATAGAGTCAATCGATTTGTTAGATCCTTACGACCTGAATCGTACAGTGCCAATTCTAAACCTCTGGTAGATGGAGAGATATCCATCGTTTTTCCTTTGACGACCTGGGCCCCGTCGCCAATGGCCAGGTCCTGAGCGTGCTGGATGTGGATGGTGTAGGTGGCCCCGCCAGGCGGACGTTGCTCCACGAAATCCCCGGCTACGTTGATCTGAGTCCCAACTGTCTGCTCTCCCTGATCGAAGACGGTCCTGGGCGTGGAAGCGGGTGTCACCGGCGTCTCCGTTTTACCCGCGACCGCTTGACCTCCTGTCCCCGGCTCTGTGCCGGCTGCCTTCTGCCCTCCGCCACTTTCTGCTTCCAGCCCTCCGGCCTTCCAACCTTTCACCTTCTCTCTGGCCAATGCCTCCACCTCCGGCGGCAGGGGCTGCACCAAACGCATCAACCGCACGCGGGAACGCCCCAGTGCCACCTTGACCGCGTGGGCGCGAAAGATCTCCTCCAGCGCCGCGTGCCTGGCCCGAATCTCCCCCTCCACCAGCGGCACAATCAGCCCCTCGTAGTCGGGCCGATCTTGAGGAAATCGGTAGTTGACCCGAATGTACTCGTCCTCAATTCTCACCCCGCCCACGTAATGGCACTTCCACCAGTGCAGTTGCGATTCGACCGGGAGGGCCATAAGCTTCATCTGCTCCAGGTCCACCCGGCGCTGGTCGATGTCCAGTTCGTCGCCGAAGCGCAGCAACGCCGCCAGCAGCCGCGGATGCAGCGTCTCGCCGCCGTAGACCAGGGGATCGTATTCCGGCGTGTTCAGGTCGATGCGGCGATGGCCTTTGGCGGTCAGCGCCACCGCCTCGACAATAGCCGGGTCGCGGGCCAGCGGGATGGGAAAGGCATTGGCAGGGTCCTCGAAGACGGTGTAGATCATCTCGGCCGTCTGCTCGTGGTGATGCTCACGAATCTCGACCAAATCACCACCCGCGAACTTTTCGTTTTGCATGCCGATGTCGTGCAGAAAGGCTGCGGCCAGCAGGATAAAGATCTCGGTCGAGGTAAGGCGCTTGTCGGTAGTCATCATCCCTGCGGTCAAGCCATCCAGCAGGCCGATGATACGTTCACTGTGGGCCACCGTATGGTCGGTGAAATAGCGGTGCAACGGGCGCGCCCAGATGCGGGCCGCCGCCTCGCGCACGTTTTCCAGCGCGCGTCGTTGGTCGACGTCCAGGGTATCTATCAACATTTTGCCCATGGTTGCTCCTGTTGCTTACCTTTCCGAAAGTTTGGACCGGCACTTCCCTGGCCCCGTAGGGGCTTCACCTTTTCAGCCTGAAGCTGCTAAGAGCTCCAGACTCCTAAAAATTTGCCGCGACCCGCCTTCGGCGGGATTCAGGGTGGGCCTGACGCATCGCAAGATTCTTTGCCATCCCCCAGAGATCCAGAGTGCGGAGATTCAGAGGCCAGAGCCGGGAGAGATGGGGGAGACCACAAGCCGAAACCCGTAGCTGAGCCATTGGCTGTCCGGGCGGCGCCTGCCGCGGC
>JAHELX010000077.1:12250-15013 GCA_024643945.1 Anaerolineales bacterium | reverse complement strand
CCAGGAATCCGCGCCGGCCCAGGGACAGTGCTCGCTCCTGTGGCGCGGGGGACTCCCGGTCTGGGGGACGTGCGAATCTCCGCCTCAGGTAGGCTGTAACCCGTCTCCAGTTGAGAGCCAGGTGCAGTCCGGCCAGGGCAGCCCAGGCGTAGCCCGCGTAGTTATGGAAGGCAAACTGGTGAAGGCCGAAGAAGTCTATCACCAGTCCCGTGGTCGCCACATAGAGGCCGCTTACAAGCATGGTGACGATAACCAGGCAGTCCAGGTCTCTCTGTTTCATCTCAGCCTCCTGGGAACTCCCAAGCAGTGGGAAGTTGGGCCACTGTGTGAACAGCACAATGCTATCTTATACCTAGTCTCTCTGGTGTGCAACAGACGTAATCTGTAGGCTTTGCATCAATAACGTTCTCGGCTGTAAAATATCCCCAAAATGGGGATTATCCCGAAAAGATCTCTGTCCCAGCCTGGATCGGGAGGAGGGGATCATATGTCCACAAGTGAGTATGGATCGGTCGTCAATCTGGCGGATCTGCGCGATGAATTGGCAAATCGCCTGGCGTTATGGTTAGCAGGCCTTAGCTGGTTGGGCTTGCTTTATGCTGCGTTTTTTCGAGGACGGTTTGCCACCATTAGCCTATTAATCTCCCTGCTGGCGTTGGGCATCGGCGTACGAATATTGATGAGCACACGCCCAACATTGGCCAGGCACCTGCTGATATGGGGTCTCACCGCCGGGTTGATAGCCATGATGTGGCTTTTCTCTAACCCCTGGCTCCCCTTTCTGGGCCTGCTGCTGACTTTTACTGGCGCGATGTTAGTATCTGGGGGTGGTGTAGCAACGGTAGCTGCTATCGCTGGTGTGGCGACGTGGTTGACGTACAGCCAAGAGCGTGCCTATCCGCTGCCTGACCTGTTTATTGCACTCATGTTAGGTGTGATAATGACCTGGCTGTCTTTGAATACACTGTATACTGCACTGCAATGGACCTGGACCATGAATCAGCGAGCCAATCGCCTTCTGAGCGTGGTGCGCGACCAGCAAATTGAACTCAAACGCACGGTCAAATCATTAGAGCAGGTCAATGCACTCCAGCGCCGTACACAGCGTGAGCTTGTATTGGCTCGTAAGCGGGCGGAGGAGGCGCGACGGGTTACCGAGCAGTTTGCTGCCAACATCAGCCACGAGTTGCGCACGCCGCTTAACCTCATTCTGGGCTTCAGCGAAATGATGCAACTTTCGCCTGAGGTATATGGAGAGATACGCTGGCCGCCCAAACTGCGCCAGGCCGTCTACCAGATTTATCGCAGTAGCCGTCATCTGATGGAGATGATTGACGATATCCTTGACCTGTCCCGCTTTGATATAGGAGGGGGTACCCTGAATTACGAACCTACTCCACTGGAGCCATTGTTATGGGATACAGTGAGGATGGTTGAGGACTTCTTCCGCGGCCATCACGTTCGCCTGGAAGTAGAGATTCCGGAGGATTTGCCCACGCTGGATATCGACCGCACTCGCATTCGCCAGGTGCTGCTCAACCTGCTCAACAACGCGCGGCGTTTCACCGAGGAGGGGGTGGTATGGCTGGAGGCAAAGCGGACTGATGGCGAGGTGGTGATCAGTATCAGCGACACTGGCCCTGGCATCCCGGCGGACAAGCTGACCAACATCTTCAAGGAATTCTATCAGGTTGACCGCTCGCTGCACCGCAACCACGGAGGTACTGGTTTGGGGCTGGCCATTTGCAAACGTTTTGTAGAGGCGCATCAGGGGCGCATTTGGGTGGAGAGCCAAGAAGGTGTAGGCTCAACGTTTTATTTCACGCTACCTATTTCGGACCAACACATACCTGTGTCACCTTTACAAGTGGCACAGCCAGTGGATCAGTTATGGTCTGAGATGCATCGTCCCATCTTGGTTGTGGATTCCGATCCGGCGGTAGCCGCCCTGGTGCACCGCTACGTTGGAAAATACAAGGTGATCCAGGTGGAAGATGCCGACCGCCTGGCCGAGGAGATTATGCTGCATCACCCGCAGGCAGTGGTGGTTAACGTGCCGCCGGGGAAGCGGAATGGCCATGATACCATCGTTTCTGTATCGGTTCCCTTCATCGAGTGTTCGCTGCCCAGCCTGGCGTGGGTGGCAGATAACCTGGCCGTTGTGACCTGTCTGACCAAGCCGGTTACTGCTGACCAGCTCCTGAGAGAGATCAATCGCCTGGAGAGCGTCCATGAGGTGTTGATCGTGGATGATGAGCAGGGCTTCTGCCAGTTGGTGGAGCGCATGCTGGAAACCACCGGGCAGACTTTTAACGTGCGATATACTTATAACGGTGGGGATGCTCTGCGGGCTATGCGCACGCGACGACCCGACCTGGTGCTGCTGGACTTGGTCATGCCGGGTTTGGATGGGTTTCAGGTGCTCGAGGAAATGCGGCGGGAACCAGAATTGGCAGACATACCGGTGATCCTGTTGACAGGCACCAGCTTCATAGATGATGTGCTGGCGCAATGTAGCAGCCCCATCGTTATTTCTCGCCCGGATGGGCTGCAGTTGAACGAGGTCTTGCGTTGTTTACTGGCGGTGGTTGACGTGCTAGAGCCGCGCTACGACGAGCAATCAATGCCGGAGGCAGCGCTTGTGATGCGTAAAGCGTGATAGGTGACATAAGATGGTTACGTTGCAGGTTTCATGCTACTTTCAGTTTATACCACACCTAATTCGTACAAAGCAGCCAAGACGTCATCCCGGCTGACTGGTTT
>JAHELX010000077.1:0-12150 GCA_024643945.1 Anaerolineales bacterium | reverse complement strand
TGATGCGTAAAGCGTGATAGGTGACATAAGATGGTTACGTTGCAGGTTTCATGCTACTTTCAGTTTATACCACACCTAATTCGTACAAAGCAGCCAAGACGTCATCCCGGCTGACTGGTTTGGGCAAGAACAGAGAAGCCCCCAGGGAATAGGCCAGCTCCGGGCTGTCGAGGACGGAGCAAATGATCACCGGGATGCCCGCCGTCTGTGGGTGATTGCGGAGCCGCTGCAGGACTTCCCACCCATCCATTTCTGGTATCATCACGTCCAATACAATGGCGTCGGGAATCTGTTCTTGGGCAAGCCTCAGCCCCGCCGGACCACTGGCGGCTGATACAACCTGACAAGCCTGGCCGGTGAGATAGTCATCCAGCAACTTTACCAACCCTTCGTTGTCGTCAATAACCAGTACGGTGGGGCAGCGATTTGACATAAATAAAGTAATGATCCGAATGTCTCCGGGTTGGTCTTCCTGCTTTAGCACCCATCCCAGGCGATCCGCCAACTGCGCGACCACGGGGCTGATGGCTGGAATGTTGGCCGATTCGGGTTCTGGAACATAGCGCAAGGTGAAAGAAACTTGTTTTTCGGCGGTTCTGAGGGCCACTTGCAAAGTTCCAGCTTGAGCCTGCCGCAGCGTATGGCTTAGTGCGTTAATCAGCACCTGCTGTGCCACCGATGGATCGGTGGGGATGATTATCGGCTTTGGGGGTGGCTCAAAGTAAAGGCCCACTCCCCGCTGCGTAGCTTGCTGTTTGACCGCTTCTTGAGCACGCTGAAGGAGCGAATATATATCGATAGGACGAGGGTGGGTGACCAGCCGGGCCACTTCCTCCTGGACGGAAGAGATCTGGCTGGCCCTGGGCTCTTGAGGGAGGGATGCGGGGCGGCGGTCCCACAACACTGCGGCCACTCTTTCTTCCCCATGCCGCAGATTCCGGTGGGCCTGACGTTGGGAAATACCCATGTTGTGCGCAGCCTCCTGAACCGTTCTCCCCTCCACATAGTGTAACACCAATAGATTGAAGATTCGAGCCTGGGGGGTCTGGGAGGAAACATCCGTCCCCGGATTCAGAGTTTCGATAACGGCAATGAGATCACGCCGCAGGCGTCGGGCGCCGGCCTCGACTGAGTGCTCTGTGGTCGCTCCGTTCTCCTGGGCCAGGGGATGGCGCAGGAGATAGGGAAAGTCATACAGATTCTCCAGGGCTTCTTTCACCTGTTTCACAAAAGCCTCAGGCGGATTGCTCTTCTTCTGCATGTGGCGATGATCAGTCATTTTCTTCTTTACCTCGCCATGTCATTCCCATGTCATTCCCATGTCTTATCTTTGACCCAATTCCGTTGATTCTAACCATGCCCTCGTAGTATACTGAGAAAGGGTTGCGCGTGCAACGTAAGAGCCCCGATCTGTCCACACTAAGCGAACCATGGAAATGATTCACAAAAGGAGGTCCATGCAGAAAACTGATTGAGGCCACTGGAGTTACGGATCAACCGTTCACTTTGGTAAAATTAAAAAGAGACTCTTGACCTTGAACAGGAGGAGATCCATGCGCAACAAGATTTTGATTCTCATCAGCCTGCTGGTCATGCTGTCCATGTTGGCAACTGCCTGTGGTGCAGCGACCCCTCAGATAGTAGAAAAAGTTGTCACCCAGGTTGTGACAGAGAAAGTGGTCGAAACCGTTGTCGTTGAGGGCACGCCCCAGGTCGTGGAGAAAGAAGTAGAAGTGGTGGTCACCGCCACGCCTGAGCCGGAAGAGAAAAAGGAACCCATCACCCTCACCCTTTGGGACTTCAAGTCCGGTGAGGCAACCTTCGCGCCATATACCAGAATTGTCACCGAACAGTTTATGGAGAAGTATCCTTGGGTTACGGTCGAGGTCGTGCCACAGCCCAACAGCGAATACTACAACCTGGTCGGTGCGGCGATCGCGGCCAATGAAGGGCCTGATGTTATGCTTATGCATGGCGGGACGAGGCTCACAGAGCGCCAGGATGTGTTGGTGCCGCTGGATGAGTACATCGGCGACGAGGCGGACAACTTTATCAACCTGCACAATGGTTGGACAAACACGGAGACCGGCGAGATTATAGCTCTGCCAGTCACCATCCAGGGCTTTGTCTACTACTACAACAAGAATATCTATAAGGAAGCTGGGCTCGATCCCGAAAAGCCGCCGACCACCTGGGAGGAGTTGGTGGCCAACTGTGAGGCAATCATGGCCAATACAGACAAGTCTTGCTTTACCGTAGGCGGTAGGGGAGGCGAAGGCATACGTTTCTTCGGCTCGCTATTTGCAGCCGCGATTTTTACACCCGAAGACCATGCCCGGTTTAGGGCTGGCGAAATGCCCTATGACGATCCGAAGATGGTTAAGCAGTTGGAGCTCTGGTACGAGGCTTCACAACGTGGCTGGTGGCAGAAAGGGGCTGCCTCTACAATTACGTATTTCGACAGCCATGACAACTTCAGTGCCGGCAGAGCGGCCCATAACCAAGGCCTGATTTCCGACGTGTCCCACTGGAGAGCGTTCAGCAACGACCTGGGCGCCAATAATGTAGGCATGTTCAAGAACGTCGTCATCGATCCCGAGGTTTACGACAATGTCGAAAACATCCCCATCGCAGCCGGTGGCGGTATTGGCTGGGCTGTACCCAAGTGGTCTCCAAATCGGGACATGGCCGTTGAGTTAGTCAAAGACTTGACCTCCCGCGAGGGCCAGTTGCTGCTGTTCAACTCGGCGGCTACGATCATCCCACGCAAGGATATCGATCCCGACCTCATCTCAAGTCCGCACGCGAAGCAAATCAACGAATGGCTTAAGAACGCAGAAATGCCAACCTTCTACATTACGCCCACCGATTTGGAAGCTGAGTGGGAGCGACGGGCATCCTTGCTGCTGCTGGGCGAGACGACCCCAGAAGAGGCTACTAAGGCCATGGTTGAGCTTTACAATTCGCGGTGATGAGCTGGACTGAACGTCCCATGCTGCTCCCAGAGTGGCCTGGCTGACCGCAGGTCACGCTGGGCGAGCGGGAGGGGATAATTCCTCCTCCCGCTCGCCCAGCCTAATATAGCTTTTATGGAGCCGACGCATTGGGATGTGTCTGCTCCGGGGTTTCACACCAAAACCTATCCTAATATCAAGTCATCTATCACTTTGCTAACCTCCCGCAGGTTTGGAGCAAAAACGATACAAACTCCACGCACAAGAAGCACTCAGAACCGGGTATATCGGCCTTCACAGAAACCTCCGGGAGGTTCACAGACGGAAGTGATAGGTAGCTAGTCCTAGTATTATTCTTATGGAGGTGGCTATGACTGTTAAGGCGTGGGGCCAAAGACTAGCCAGGCTTACTTACAAGCGCAGGGATGTAGACACCTTTTGGGGGCCTCTGTTTGTAATACCTGCCATTCTTTTCCTGGCGGTGTTCCGCTTTTACCCCTTGTTGCGTGGCATGGGGTACGCACTGACCAATTGGGATGGGATGCATACGCCTAAATTCATTGGGCTGGCCAACTTCGAGCGATTGTTATTCCGAGATTCGCTCTTTCACGACTCCATCGCCAACTTGTTTAAACTCTTACTCACGTTGCCAATATGGGTCCTTTTCCCCCTGATTCTAGCCTTGCTGATTCATCAGCGGGTGCCGGGCTGGAAGTTCTTTCGCGCGGCCTTCTTCTTCCCCTACGTGTTCTCGGCAGTGATCATTGCCGCCATTTTTACGATGGTGCTACAGGTGGATGGCGCCGTTAATAGCATCCTGCGCCTCGTGGGGCTGGGGACGCTAGCCGTAGATTGGTTGGGGACTCTAGACACCGCGCTGCCCACTGTCATCACCGTCGCTCTTTGGGCCAGCTTTGGCGTGGGGGTCATTATCTACCTGGCTGCACTGGCCACCCTCGAACAGGACTTACTCGACGCGGCCACCGTGGACGGGGCGAACTGGTTTCAAAGTCTTTGGCACGTGGTCATTCCCTCCATCCAACCTACCATCGAGTTCTACACCGTGCTCCAGATCAAGCTGATGTTGGCCGGTCTTTTTGCTTACATCTTTGTATTGACCTCCGGTGGGCCGGGTACCGCCACTTATTTGCCGGAGTTCTTGATCTGGGAAAACATGGGGTTGTTGAATCGCCCCGGATACGCCACCGCTATGAGCACGTTGATATTTTTGGTTTTTATGATAGTTATTGTCGTCCAGATACGATTGATGATCAAACGAGCATAAGGGAGTGGCCAATCCATGAATATGCAACTAACTCCAAAAAGACGACACAGAGTCGCCCTCGGTAGGTGGACTGTGGTCACCCTGTTGAGCCTGCTGGCCTTTTCAACCATATATCCGGTTTTCTTTACCCTCAACGTCGCCTTAAAAACCCCAAGGGACTGGATGGTGAGTCGCTTTGCCCTGTCGCTTCAACCAACTCTGGAAAACTTTCCGCGCGCCTGGAATTATGCGAATATGGGAGTCTATTTCTGGAATTCTCTGATCACGACCGTCGGCACAGTCATCATGTTGGCGCTTGTCTGTTCGATGGCCGCCTATGCGATTGGGACAATGCGCTTTCGTCTGCGCGGGCCTCTGTCTCTGATTGTCCTGGCTGCCATGATGATCCCCGTTCAGGTTGTGATGGTGCCCCTTTTCCGCACCGTGATCGATCTGCACTTGTTGAACAAACACATCGGTTTGATCCTGGCCTATACCGGTTTCGCTATTCCTTTCGGCACCTATATGCTGACGGCCTACTACTCCAATATACCCCAGGAGATCTTTGATGCGGCCAAGATTGACGGTGCCTCAACCTGGCAGATTTACCTTAGGATCGTCCTACCCATAGGCAAACCCGCCCTGGCTACCCAGGCCATCATTAACACGCTCTTCGCCTGGAACGACTTACTCCTCCCCCTGCTGATTATGCAGAAACGGCAACTGCGCACCCTTATGGTCGCTGTGGCCACACTTAGCGGTGAGCACTCGGCTGATATGCCGCTGTTGGCCGCGGCGATTATTATGGGTGTGTTGCCAGTGATCATCGTTTTCCTGGTGTTCCAGACGCGGCTTACGGCAGGTATGACGATGGGGGCTGTTAAGTTAGGCAGGACGATGGAAGGTTGGAGAACTGGAAGCTTGGAAGGCTGGCTAAGTCAAGTTACTTGATGAAAGGATAGTCTGAAATGAATATTATATTGGTTATGTCCGACACGTTCCGCTACGACAATCTATCCTGCTACGGCCCGACGCAGGTGAAGACTCCCCGTCTGGATGGGTTTGCCCAGGAGGCGTTCGTCTTCGACAATGCCTACCTTGGTTCGTTTCCCACGATTCCGAATCGTATGGATATTATGAGTGGGCGTTTCAGTTTCATTGACCACGAATGGCAGCCGCTACCATCTGAAATGGTCACGCTGCAACAGGTTTTGAGCGCATCGGGCCTTGTGACGCAGATGATCTTTGACAATCCCCACCTGGTAGAGATGGGCTTCAACTACGAGCGCGGTTTCGACGCCTGGGAGTGGATTCGGGGACAAGAAACGGATCGCTGGAAGTCCGCGCCCAAAGAGGTGAAGTTGCCGTGTGCTGAAGGCAAACTGCGCACCCCGTTTTTCTTTAAGACCTACTTGCGCAACACAGCCGGGTGGAAGTCCGAAGAAGATAGGTTTGCGCCGCGTACTATCACCGCAGCCTGCAAGTGGCTGGAGGAAAACCAGGATCAGGACCAGTTCTTCTTGTACCTGGATCTGTTTGATCCGCATGAGCCGTGGGATGCCCCCAAGCACTATGTTGACCTGTACGATCCCGACTACGAAGGTGAAGAGGTCATTTATCCCAACAATGGTTTCTGGAGAGAGTATCTCACAGAAAAGGAGCTGAACCATATGCACGCCTTATATATGGCTGAGGCCAGCATGGTCGACCATTGGTTCGGCGTGCTCCTGAACAAGATCGAAGAATCGGGGTTGACCGAAGACACGGCGGTAATTTTCGCCAGTGACCACGGCTATCTCTTTGGTGAGCACGAGCTAACCGGCAAGTCGCTCTTCTCCGAGGTGAATGGCGATATTTTCTACGAAGCGATACCTATGTATGACCCAATCAGGCGGATTCCCCTGATGATTCGTCTGCCCGGTCAAACCGAAGGACAACATATCGGCGCCCTGGTCCAGGCTCCCGACTTGATGCCGACTATTCTGGAGATGACCGGGCTGGTGGCGACGGAGACCATCGGAGGGCAATCCGAGATACAGGCTTTACAGTGTGGCGTGTTCTACACCGAGGATTGGGAGTTCAAGCCAGAGACCATTCATGGCAAATCGGTGATGCCATTGATGCGCGGCGAGACAGACCGATTAAGAGATATTGCCGTCTCCTCCAGCACGCTGATTCGCCACACCCCAATCCTGGCAAAATGCGCCATTGTGACCGAGGATGGTTGGTGCCTGCATTACGCAGGCAGCTACGAGGAGGCCGGCGCAGAAGGCCGTGTGTTTACGCTGAAGCTCGCAAGTCCTGAAGGAGCACGTATACCTACTGATCCGAAACTATATTATCTACCAGATGACCCCCAGGAGTCGAATAACGTCATCCACGAAAACGAGGGGCTGGCCCGAGAGATTCACGAGCGCTACGTCAAGTGGCTTGAAGAGGTTGGAACTCGTGAGGAACATCTGGCGGGAAGACGTCGTCTCCGCTAATCTCAAAATCGAAAGAGGAAGGGAGCATGCAGTGAACGTTATATTTGTTATGTCTGACACCTTTCGTTACGACAACTTTTTGTGTTATGGTCCGACGAGAGCTAAGACTCCCCGCCTGAATACGTTTGCTCAAGAAGCATTCGTTTTCGACAACGCCTATTTAGGTTCATTTCCGACCATCCCATGTCGATTGGACTTAATGAGTGGCCGTTTTAGTTTCATTGATAGCGAGTGGTGCCCGTTGCCAGGTGAAACGGTGACGCTCCAACAAGTTTTGAGCGTTTCTGGTGTCGTTACCCAGATGATCGCCGACAATCCGCATCTATTCGAGATGGGGTTTAACTACGAGCGTGGGTTCGACGGGTTTGAATGGATACGTGGACAAGAGTCCGACCACTGGAAGACATCGCCTAAGGATGTAAAGTTGCCTAAAGACGGCAGCAAAATCCGAGGCCTGGACTATATCGTCCCGGTCTATCTGCGTAACACGGCCTGGTGGCAGGCTGAGGAAGATAGATTCGCCCCCCGTTCGATTCAAACGGCCTGCCAATGGCTGGAGGATAACCAGGACCACGATCAGTTTTTCCTGTACATCGATTTGTTTGATCCCCATGAACCCTGGGACGCGCCAGAGAGATACCTGGATATGTACGATTTGGGGTACCAGGATGAACCACTCTTCTATCCCCAAGTCGGCTTCTGGGAAGAGTTCCTCACGGAAGACGAACTGAACCACATTCACGCGCTATACATGGCTGAGACCAGCATGGTAGATCACTGGTTGGGTGTGCTCCTAGATAAAGTTGATGAATTGGGATTGACCGAAGACACGGCGGTCATTTTCACCAGCGATCACGGTTATCTCTTTGGTGAGCACGGCCTGACCGGAAAGTCACTCCAGCCAGAAGTGGATGGTGGTATGTTTTACGAAAGCATCCGTGTGTACGACGAAATCAGGCGTCTTCCTTTGCTGATTCGTCTGCCTGGTCAAACCCAAGGCCAACGTATAAATGCACTGGTGCAGATTCCCGACTTAACGCCGACCGTATTGGAGATGGTAGGACTGGTAGCGACGGAGATCATTGGAGGCAAATCCGAGATACAGGCTCTGCAATGTGGCGTGTTTTATACCAAAGATTGGGAGTTCAAGCCGGAAAACATTCATGGCAGGTCGTTGATGCCCCTGATACGTGGAGAGACGGACAAACACCGAGACATCGCCGTTAGCTCCAGCACTTTGATTCACCACACGCCCGTTGTGGCTAAGTGTGCCGTTGTAACCGAAGACGGGTGGTGTCTGCATTACGCCGGTAAGTACGACCGGGTAGATAGTGGGGGATTGCTGTGGCTCCTTAAGCTCATCGATCCTGAACGCGCCCGCATACCCACGACCCCGGCGCTGTATTACCTGCCTGAGGACCCGGATGAGTTAAATAACGTCATCCACGAAAACGAGGGACTGGCCCGGGAGATTCACCAGCGCTACGTCAAGTGGCTCGAAGAGGTTGGCACTCCCAAGGAACACCTAGCGGGAAGACGTCGTCTTCGCTAGTTTCACTCTATACTTACGCAATTGTTATATACTGAAACATTCCTTACAGTACACCCATTAAGCGTTTCTGGCCCGCTTAGGCGGGCATTGTAGTAAGAGGACATCTTAGAATGAAGACAGTGTTGCAACCTGGTATCACAGCGCCTAACTTCGCGTTGTCTGCGGCCAACTTAGTAGCACAGGTTTCCATCGAGCAGCATCGAGGCAAGTCAATGGTCATCGTTTTCTTCCCATCCAGCTTTGAAGCCGACCTTCCTGATCGACTTATAGAATATGAGAATCAGGGAGCGCGCTTTGAAGAACATGATGCCGTCGTGATAGGTATCTCTGATGCAATGGTAGATGACCTGAGACAATTATCAAACCAAAAGAATATCGGCTTTCTGCTTCTGAGCGATTCGGCTCCATCCTGCGCCATAGCGGCCAGATATGGGGTTGTTTCGACGGATCAAGCACTCCTGCCAACGGTCTTCATCGTTGACCAGGATGGACTGATCCGTAGGGTATATGAAGCCTCCCAATATCCTGATCTACCAAATCCTGCGATGGTGGTCCGAGCGATCAAGAAACTGGCCGATGCTCCCAAACCTGTACCAATCACCCAGGACGATTGGCGGTTAGGCTCGCCAGATGCGCCGGTTGCCGTGATCGAATATGCGGATTATCAGTGTGGGCCCTGTGGGGAGGCTTATCGGCTGCTGACGCAGATCGTACCTGCCTACAGGGATAAGGTCCTTTGGGTGCATCGGCACCTGCCACTCCGACACTCCCACCCATTGGCCCAGCAAGCGGCGGAGGCCACGGAGGCAGCGGGAGCCCAGGGTAAGTTCTGGGAGATGCATGATCGCCTCTTTGAAGCCAAAGGCGCTTTGGAGCGGGACCAGCTCATCGAATATGCCCGAGAGATTGGGTTGGATGTTGAAAGATTTATTGAAGACCTTGACGGGCGTTGTTTTAGGGATGCGGTAAATGAGGACTTTAAGCTGGCTGTAGCGAACAAAATCAAACTTCCGCCTGCCCTGTTCATCAATTCCATATCTTTTGAAGGTCCGCGCACAAGAGAAGCAATCTGCGCTCGGATAGATAGTCTGCTCGCTTGCACTGCTGAATGATCTGAGCGGCTCTCGAAAAGCGGGAGTAAGTGGTAGCTAGCGCACGACCAGGACCGGCCGGTCCATCTGAGCGATGATCTGACGGGCCAGGTCGTCCAGCAGGATGCGCCGCCACCCCTCGCCGCGATGAGCGCCGATGACTACCAGGTCGTAGTCGCCGCCCTGTGCCTCTTCCAGGATTTCGTCCACCACCAGGCCGTGGCGCACTTTGGGGCGGGGATGGGTGCCCAGCCGTTCCAGAAGCTGAATGTCTCGCTCAAGCAATTCACCCTCAGGGGCATGATTTTCGATCAGTTCCTCAGCGGCAGCCCGCAATTGCGCGCCTCTCACGCCCGGCCCGGCGCTCATCTGCGACATCACGTGCAAGACAGTGACCTCTTCTTCATTCCCGATCAGGTCAGCCAGTTGCGCTGTGAAGCGGTCCAGCAATGAGGGGCTATCGAAGCCGCTGTCACACAGTAAGATGCGGTGAATTGGCCCCGTCTTCCCCTTGGCAATGATGACCGGGCATGGAGCATGCTCCACCACTCGCTCTGCGGTCGAGCCCAGCAGAAAGCGTGTAACTGGATCATGACGCTGCCTCTCACCCACAATCACCAAATTGTAGTTTCCCTCTTCGGCTTCGCGGATAATCTCCTCAGCCGGGTGTCCGATCCTGATCCTGGTCCGCACGTTGGGAACTTCCGGCTTCAAAAGCTGGCAGGCGCGGGCCAGAATCGCGTCGGCTCGGGGGCGGTCTGCCTCACGCCTGATCACGGCCATGACTGTAGGAATTTCGCCTGCGCGACCTGCAATCTGGGCGCCGAAGCGAAGAACCAGCTCCGAGTGCGGTGAGCCACCAGTTGCCATCAAGATTTGCATGGCAGGATTACCTCCGGATATTAGACCAACATCAGGATGATGGGAGCCACGAAAATAGTGGCCATGAATAGGGCCAGGTTCCGATTGCTGCCTGTCACCCATGCCACGAACTCGAGCATCGCCCGCTCATAGCGACGGTAGACGGTGGCCAGGATGATCATGGAGACACACGTGATGCTGAACATCTCGACAAAGACGACGGTGAAGGCGGGTGGATTGTTGAGCAACACGGCCGCCAATAGTGTGTCGATGAAGGTAGTGATGTTCGCCCCCATGATATAGGGGATCACGTTCTCACGGCGGATGAAGCCACGATTACTCAATGGTACGAGAATACTGAGGGAGACGCTGACCGACATGGAGATGAGGGTGATGGCTGCACCCAGGGCGAACATCACCCAGCGCCGGTATACCAGACGGGACATACGTCCCACCTGGCTCTCTTTCACCGTCATCTGCGGCAGGCAGCGATCAAAGAGGTTGAAACTCAGCATGATGATGCCTAACCCGACCAGGAAAAGCGACCAACCAGGCAGGAAACTAAGGAGAACCCTGACAATCGGGTCGAAGATCAGATCCATTACCGAATTGAGCAGCATACCGGAGTGGAACTGTAGCCAGTCGAGCGCTCCGATTT
This sequence comes from Anaerolineales bacterium, assembly GCA_024643945.1. The sequence goes on along the minus strand of JAHELX010000077.1, from coordinate 1,284 downwards.
GTAGGACGCCAGTCCCGATGACAAAACCCATGAGGTAGGTGGTGCCGGTGACTGTCAGCGGCAGCAGCCCCATGCTCAGACTGGTCGCCCGGTCGCGGCCGCGCAGCACGTAGATGAAGCCGATAAAGAGCACGATGAAGCTGGCTCCCAGGCGACTCCCGCTAATCAGAGCAAAGGTCCCCAATTTGTCAATCACGCCTGCATCGAAAAAGGTTAGCGCCGCAGCCGCCACCGGCGACCCGCTCATGATGATATAAGCGAAGAGCCAGCCGAAACCGAGGCTGTTGGCGGTGCTGGTCACGGCAAACCCGTCGCGTACCAGCGGCGCAATGCCGCGTGCGCCCTCTTTCATAAGGGTAATAGCCAGAATGAACAGAAAAAGGCTGGCGGTGAAGAGACCGATCTTGGCTGGTTGAACTCGTTCCCAAGAAGCGCGGATTACGTTTGCAAAGCTGATTGGTTTGGGGGTTGGCAAAGATAGTTCGTAGTTGTTAGTGACTGATGCAATTGAGTCTAAGTCAAACGGGTCTCGCATCCTATTCTCCTCTCGTATCCAGCAGCCGGGGAGCCGGTTCCAGATCGAGACGGGGTTCAATTTCTCCCTGCCACAGAGTCTCCACTAGCTCCGTGTAAGCGCGCGACCAGCCACCCAATTCCTCCACGGTGAAGGAGTGGGCCAGCGGCGGGAACACGTCGCTTTCAAGATCTGCCGGTCGCAGGTGGTAGTGAGTGAAGGCCTGTTGTCCGGCATCGCTCAAGAGATAGCTGACGAAAGCCTGAGCCACGGGCCGCTCGGCTGCTGTCACGTTGTCGTCCACGATCACGGCCACGTGACGGGCGACGATGGTGCGCGGCGGAATCACAATCTCCAGCGGCACATCCCGCGCCAGGGCCAGGCGGGCGTCCTGCTCGTAGGTTACCAGGGCATCGCCGGCACCTAATTCAAACAGGGTCAGCGTCGCCCGGGCCGAGGGACCCACCAACCGCACGTTTTGCCAGATAGCTTCGAGTTGAGTCTGGGCCGTTGTCTGGTCCCCCGATTCCAGCAGGGCACTGCCATACTCAGACAGCACGGCCCAATCGCCAGCACCAGAACTGCGCGGATCGGCGTGGAGCAGCCGCAGTCCAGGTTGAGCCAGGTCGCCAAAATCGGCGATCCTTGCCGGGTTACCGGGGCGGGTGACGATGACCATAGGTGTGTAGCTGACTACCGCAGGCTGGGCTTCCCAGCGCACCCGCCGCCCGACCTTTAACCAGTTTACGTGTTGCTCATTGCTGAGCAGG
>JAHELX010000640.1 GCA_024643945.1 Anaerolineales bacterium | reverse complement strand
TCGCTGATTGCCCTCGTTAGCAAGCTACAGGTGAAGAGATAAGGAGGTTCTCACAAATGAAAAAGTACTGGCTCACACTGGTCGTTTTGCTTGCCATAAGCATCTTGGCAGCTCAATGCGGCCAACCTCAAGTGGTTGAGAAGGTGGTCACCAAAGAGGTGGAAAAGATAGTCACCCAAGAAGTGCAAAAGGAAGTGGTGGTTACGGCCACGCCCGCGCCAGTAGAGGCGGGTGCCGATACGGGAAAGGTCTTCATCTTGGGTGCCTTCCGCGGCCAGGAGGAAACCGCTTTCAATGAGGTGATCAAGGTCTTTGAAGCGCAGAATCCTGACATTGACGTGGTCTATGCAGGTACTGGTGAGTTCGAGACCCTTATCACCGTACGTGTCGAGGCTGGTGACCCACCTGACATCGCCGCCTTCCCCCAACCGGGTGCCGTGGCCAAGTTCGCCCGCGAGGGACAGTTGGTTCCTTTGTGGGATGAAGCTCTGGCGGTGTATGACAAGAACTATACACCCGCCTGGAAGGATCTGTCCGCGGTGGATGGCACACCCTACGGCATGTTCCACCGGGTGAACGCCAAGGGCTGGATCTGGTACAACAAGCCCGCCTTCGAAGCTGCCGGTTACCAAGTCCCGACTACCTGGGATGAGCTGATGGCTCTCACCGAGCAGATGAAAGGTTCAGACATCGCCCCCTGGTGCGACGCTATCGAATCTGGTGCGGCGACCGGCTGGAAAGGCACGGACTGGATTGAAAACATCATGCTGCGCACCCAACCAGTCGAAGTCCACGACCAATGGGTGGCCCACGAGATCAAGTTCGAGTCTCCCGAGGTCAAGAACGCCTTCGATATTCTGTCCGGGATCTGGATGGATCCCGACCTTGTCTATGGCGGTCCACAAACCATCGCTCTGACCAACTTCAGAGATCCAGCCGGATGGTTGTTCGATGACCCGCCCAAGTGCTGGCTGCATATGCAGGGCAGCTTTGTCACCACTTTCTTCCCCGAGGCGGTGCAGAAAGACCTGGACAACCAGGTGGGCGTCTTTATGATGCCGCCGATTGACCCCAATCTCCCGTTTACCCTGGAAGTGGGTGGCGATCAGTACGTCGTTTTCAAGGGCAAGGACCGGCCCGAAGTCAAGAAGTTCATCGAGTTTCTAGGCACTGTGGATTCGGTTAAGCCCTGGGCTGAATTGGGTGGTTCGCTGTTCCCGCACAAGGGCCAGGATCTCAACTGGTATCCGACCAAGCTGGAGAGGACCATGGCGGAGGCCATCACCAGTGCCACTGCCGCGCGCTTCGACGGCTCGGATAACATGGCTTCCGAGCTCAACCTAGCCTTCTGGAAAGGTGTCACAGACTGGGTCAGTGGATCTCGGACCCTGGATCAGGCGCTGGCGGATATCGACGCTTCTATGCAGTAGCTGACGACTGTCTTCCTTGTGGGAGGCTGACTGCCACACAGACTGCTCAGCCTCCCGCAGGTTTAGCCGGTTTATAGATGAAATCGTCAGCTTGTTCGAGTTTTGAGACGTAAAACCCCGTGGGGGGGCTTTCCCCTGTGCAGGCCTGCCCCGAGGGCGGCCCCGAGGGGGGGCCATTGGGTGCTCCGGGGGGCTTGGTTAAGTAGTTGCGATGTTCTTGAGGAGGGACACCTATGCAATATGCGGATGAAATGGATAAACCAGGCGGGATAGGGCCATGGCTTGCCGCCAGCTTTGGTCGCTTGCTGGTCTCCCTGTTCGTTCCTGCGATCACTTTTGTGGTCCTCTGGCGGGTCTTCATCTTTCTGCGCGACAGCCAGGCGTCCCAGTGGGTCACCGCGATTGTGGCCATCCTTTGGGGGGTTGGCGGTGTGCTCGCATTGTTCTTTGTCGCCAACATGGTTATCGAGCAGTTCCCGGACCAGTGGAAGCGGCGTCTGACGCCCTTTGTCTTTGTCGGGCCTGCCCTGGCTGTTCTGGCCTGGTACCTGTTTCTACCTACTTTGAGGTCCTTCTACACCAGTCTGTTTGACGCCAAGGGTGAGAATTTCGTAGGCCTCCAAAACTACGTGTACGCCTTCACCAGCGATGCGATGCTGGAGTCCTTTCGCAACAACTTGATGTGGCTGGTGGTAGGCACCGGGTTTAGCGTGGGCTTTGGCCTGCTTATCGCTGTTCTGGCTGACCGTACACACCCCAAGTTTGAGACGGTTATCAAGGCGCTCATCTTCATGCCTATGGCGATTTCGATGGTGGGCGCCTCGGTGATCTGGAAATTTATGTATGAATTCAGACCGCCCGGTGCAGGTCAAATCGGTCTGCTCAACGCGGTGCTGACTGGCCTGGGTGGGAAGCCTCAAGCCTGGCTCTTACTGCAGCCGTGGAATACCCTGTTCTTGATCGCCATCCTCATCTGGCTGCAAACCGGATATGCTATGGTGATCATCTCGGCTGCTCTCAAAGGGGTTCCCGAAGAACTCTTGGAGGCGGGCCGGATTGATGGCGCTAACGAGGTGCAGGTTTTCTTCAATATCCTCATACCCTCCATTCGAGGCACGCTGATCACTGTGGCGACCACGATCCTCCTCTTCACGCTCAAAATCTTCGACATCGTCCAATCTATGACAGGCGGCAACTTCGGCACGCAAGTGATCGCCAACGAGCAATACACCCAGATGTTCAGGGCGTTCAACTTTGGGCGTGGCGCAGCCATTGCCATTGTCCTTCTGGTCGCGGTCATCCCGGTGATGTGGTATAACCTGCGCCAGTTTGGCCAACAAACGGAGGCGTTCTAATGACTGCAACAAGAGGAAATCTACTGGCGAAGATCTTCGTGTATGGGACGCTGATCATTATTGCCGCCATGTGGATAACACCAACGATCGGCTTGCTGGTGAGTTCTTTCCGTCCCGCTGACGACGTCACCTCTTCAGGTTGGTGGACCGTCTTCCGGGATCCGGCTGATGCCGCTCTCAGCTTGGACAATTATCGGGTTGTGCTAGGCACCGCCGGGGAGGATCCCCGCTTGCAACAACTGATCAAGCGAGGGCAAGAGAACATCAACCTGGGCACCTCCGTGGTTAACAGCCTGACGGTCGCGATCCCCGCCACGGTGATTCCCATCTTGATCGCCGCCTTTGCCGCCTACGGCTTTGCCTGGATACAATTCCCTGGGCGCAGGGTTTTCTTCATCGGCGTGGTGGCCCTGCTGGTAGTGCCGCTCCAGATTGCCCTGATCCCTATCCTGAAGGACTATATCGCGCTTGATCTGGGCGGGACCTTTTTGGGCATCTGGCTGGCCCACACCGGTTTCGGCTTACCGTTGGCCGTTTACCTTTTGTACAACTATATCAGCACGCTCCCCAGAGACATCTTTGAGTCGGCCTTCATTGACGGCGCCACGCACTTTACCATTTTCACGCGCCTGATCCTTCCGCTCTCAGTGCCGGCCCTGGCGTCGTTCGCCATCTTCCAGTTCCTGTGGGTATGGAACGACCTGCTGGTTGCTCTGGTTTTCCTGGGTGCTAACCCAGAGGTCCAGGTCTTGACGCAGCGGCTTCTGGGCATGTTGGGCACGTTTGGGACGGATTGGCATTTGCTCACCGCCGGAGCTTTCGTCTCTATGGTCTTTCCGCTGATCGTCTTCTTCTCGCTCCAGCGCTACTTCGTGCGCGGGCTGTTGGCAGGATCGGTTAAGGGGTAGGCCGCTCGCTTAAGCCAGTTGTTGTTGACTGCTTTAGAGCATGTCTCGAAAGTGGGGTGGGCCAGGCTCAGACGGGCCCCACGACTTTTCAGACAGTCTCTGTCGTAGGTGGGGCCCTGGCCGGTGAGGTGGAGAGATGCGCATTGCCTTTCTAAACCCGCAGGGAAACTTTGATCCTGATGACAGCTATTGGACCGAACACTCTGACTTCGGCGGTCAGTTGGTCTATGTGAAAGAAGTGGCGCTGGCTATGGCCGGG